>JANLQB010000946.1:0-8610 GCA_031367565.1 Verrucomicrobiota bacterium | reverse complement strand
ATCTAGTTTCGGCGCGATGACTTCCGTGATTGATCCGAATCTGACGATGCGCGAACTGCTCGCGCTTTACCCCGGCGCGCAGCGGGCGCTGTTTCGCAAGTATCACATTGGCGGTTGTGCGAGCTGCGGTTTCGAGGTGGGCGAGACGCTGGCGCAAGTGTGCGCGCGGAATGAAGGCGTGTCGGTGGAGGAGGCCGTGGAGTATCTCGCGGTGAGTCAGGAGGAGGATTTGAAATTGCAGATCGCGCCGGCGGAACTCGCGGCGGCGCTCGGCACGGATCAAAACGCGAAGGTCGTGGACATCCGCACGCGCGAGGAATTCGACGCGGTGCATATCGCGGGTTCGATTTTCTTTTCGCAGGAGCTGATGCAGGAGGTGCTCGGCTCGTGGGATCGGAATGCGCTGCTGGTGATCGTGGATCATCAAGGCGCGCGGAGCATGGATGCGGCGGCGTATTTCGCGGGGCACGGCTTTGCGAATGTGCTGGCGCTGCGCGGTGGCATCGACGCGTGGAGCAGCGAGGTCGATCCGAATTTGCCTCGCTACGAGCTGGAGTGATGTAGTGTCCGAAATGAGCGACGACCTCCAAACCCGCATCCGGCAAGCCATCGCGAATCCGAAGAACATCGGCGAAATGGAAAACGCCGATTCCGTCGGCACGGTCGGCAGTCCCGAGTGCGGCGACATGCTGCGGATGTGGGTGAAGTTTAAGGACGAGGGCGGGCGGAAGGTGATTGATCGGGCGACGTTTCAAACGTTTGGCTGCGAGACGGCGATCGCGGTGGCCAGCGTGGCCACGGAACTGATCGCGGGGAAGACGGTGGAGGAGGCGCTTTCGATGTCGGGGAGCGATCTCTCCGCGCCGCTCGGGGCGTTGCCGCCGATGAAGATTCACTGCGCGCAGCTCGTCGAGGGTGCGCTGCGGAGTGCGCTGACGGGGAAGGACGAAAGTCGTGGGTCGAAGGCTGAAGGGCAGCCTGCGGCGACGACGCTCGTCCAAAGCCTTACGGCTTCCGCTTCCCCGGATAAAAAAGTAAAAATCGTCCTGAAACCTCGCGCCTAAAATCCTTCGACCCTCGCCCTTCTACCTTCCTCAAATGCACGAAAACACCGAAACCAAACTGACTCGCGACTGCGAGGCGATCCGCATTCCGAGCGGCGAAACTTTTAACATTCCCGCGGGCACGCAGGTCATGATCACGCAGGCGCTCGGCGGCAGCTATACGATCGCGACGAATTCCGGGCTCGCGCGCATCACCGATGCGAACGCGGACGCGCTCGGTCTGGAGCCGGAGGCGAAAGCGGACGCGCCCGTGGCCGATCACGGTGGGGTGAAGGTGGATGAGAAGGCGGTGTGGGATCAGCTTCGGACGTGTTACGACCCGGAGATTCCCGTGAACATCGTCGATCTCGGGCTCGTGTATGATTGCGCGATCGACCAACCGGAAGGCGCTCCAGCCAAGGTTTCCGTGAAGATGACGCTGACGGCGCCGGGCTGCGGCATGGGGCCGACGATCGCGGCGGAGGCGAAGCAAAAGGTGATGAGCGTGCCCGGCGTGAGCGACGCGGAGGTCGATCTCGTGTGGGACCCGCCGTGGAATCAGGGGATGATCAGCGAAGTCGGGCGGATGAAGCTCGGGCTGGTGTAAAACCCAGCCGCGAATCATCAGCTCCCGCGCATGGCGCTGATCGCCGCGGCCATGTCTGGCGCGTGGAAAGCGGACGTGCCGGCGACGAGGGTGTCGGCTCCGGCTTCGATGGAAGCGGCGGCGGTTTTGAGGTTGATGCCGCCATCGACTTGGATGCGGAATTTCAAATTGTGCGACGCGCGGAAGGCAGCGGCGGCGCGGACTTTTTCCAGCATGGACTCCATGAAGGACTGGCCGCCGAAGCCGGGCTCGACGGTCATCACGAGGAAAAGATCGACGAGGGCGAGGAAGGGCTCGACTTCGGAGAAGGGCGTGCCGGGCTTGAGCGTGATACCGCAGGTGCGGCCGGCGGTGCGGATGGCGGCGAGCGTTTTGGCGACGTGGTGCGTGGATTCGACGTGGACGGTGATATTTGCGGCGCTGCCGATGAAACGCGGGAGGTAGTGATCGGGGCGGTCGATCATGAGATGCACGTCGAGCGGCTTGGTGGCGACTTTGGCGACGGAATCTACGAAAGCGGGGCCGAAGGAAATGTTGTCCACGAAATGGCCATCCATCACGTCGAGGTGATGCCAGTCCGCGCCGGCGTGTTCGGAACGGCGGACTTCTTCGTGGAGGCGTCCGAAATCGCAGGCGAGGATGGATGGGGCGATGAAGATTGGGTTCATGAAAGTGGCGTTGCTCGGTTGATATGATTCACAGGAACCACGCTGCCAGCGAGAAGTAGAGCAGGAGCGTGAGGACATCGGCAAAGGCGAGGGTGAGCGGGCCGGCGGCGATTTTGGGATCGAGCTTGAGCGCGTGCAGGCTGGATGGGATGAGGACTCCGGCGAGATTTGCAATGACGACGGAGCCGAGGACCGCGCTGCCGATCGCGCCGGCGGCGGTCGCGTTTCCGCGCCAAGCCCAGACGATCGTGGTGACAACCGCGCCGCATCCGAGGCCGATGAGCGCGCCGGATCGCACTTCGCGCCAGACGGTTTTCCAAAACCACGCGAACGTCAGTTGTGTGGTGCGGAGCGCCTGGAGCGTGAGCGTCATGGATTGCACGCTGACGGATTCCGCCAGCGCGAGCACGAGCGCGAGGAAGAACGAGACGATGATCGCGCGGGCGAGCGTGGCCTCGAAAATGCCGGCGAGCAGCGCGCCCGCGGTGCCGCTGCCGATGGTGGCGAGGAGCCATGGAAAGCGGACGCGGAAGGCGCGCAGCGGCGAGGCGTCGCGGAGTTCGGCGAGGCGAAAGCCGAGCGCTTCGAAGACGTCGTCCGTGCGCTCGGGTTCGCTGAGATCGAGTATCTCTTGCGTGAAAACGCTGAGATCGACCGTGCCGACGACGCGCCGTTTTTCATCGACGACGGGCAGCGCGAAAAATTTGTGCATTACGAACAGATCGCACGCATCGAGGAGTGTCGCCGTTTTCGGAATCGCCACGACGCGCCGCACCATGATGTCCCCCAGCCGGGAATCCAGCGCCGCCGTGAGCAACCGGCGCGTGGGCAGCACGCCCACGAGCCGGTCATCCGCATCGACGACGTAAAAATAGATGATGCGCTCGCCGATGCCGTGTTCACGGATCAGGGCGAGCGCACCTTCTGCAAACATGTCTTCGCGCAGCAGCGGGAAATCCGTGCGCGCGTGTTCGACGATCGGGCTCTGGAAACGCGGCGAATCGACCATCGCTGCCTACAGGCCAGGGATGGGCGGCGCGTTTCGCCAGTGGATGAACCACCAGACGGCGGCGGCGAAGAGCGCCGTGGCAAACGCGGCGGCGATTTTTCGCGGCAGCGTCGGCTCGGGCGCAGGCATCGGCGATTACTCGTCAACCAGCGTGTCGATCTTTTCCGCGGTCTCGAAGTCGAGATCGGTGAGGCCGCCTTCGGCGTGGGTGGAAAGGCGCAGGCGCACTTTACTGTCGCGGATGTCGATTTCGGGATGGTGTTCGTCTTCCTCGGCGATCTCGGCGACGCCGTTTACGAACTCGATCGACTGCGAGAAATCATCGAACTCGAAAGTGCGTTCGATGTGTTTCTTTTCGAGGTCCCACTCGGGGAGCTTTTTCATCCAGTCTTTGATGTCTTCGGATTTCAGTAGATCGGCCATGGTGTGGGTAATTTGAAGGGTTGGTAGTTGGTCACGTAGCACTCGTGATTCGAGTTTCAAACGTAAAGTCGGCGCGGAAGTCGCACGCGCCGCGCACGCTGTCCAGCACGGAAACATCGGCCTTGCGAGGCGGCGCGGGGCTGGCTACGAATGCGGCCCTTTCTTCAACACCAAACCACCTCTCATTATGGGTCATCTCTACAACAACATCGTCGAAACCGTGGGCAATACCCCGCTCGTGAAACTCAACCGCGTCACCGCTGGGCTCGATGCTACGATCGCGTTGAAGCTCGAATATTTTAATCCGCTCGGCTCGGTGAAAGACCGGATCGGCATGGCGATGATCGAGGCGGCGGAGGCCGACGGCACGCTCACGAAAGACACGACGATCGTGGAGCCGACGAGTGGGAACACGGGCATCGCGCTCGCGTTCGTCGCGGCGGCGAAAGGCTACAAACTCATCCTTACCATGCCCGAGACGATGTCGCTCGAACGCCGCACTTTGCTGGCGATGCTCGGGGCGAAACTCGTACTGACGCCCGGCGCGGAAGGCATGAAGGGCGCAATCGCCCGCGCGGAAGAACTCGTGAAAAATACGCCCGGCGCGTGGATGCCACAGCAGTTTAACAATCCTGCGAATCCCGAAATCCATCGCAAGACGACGGCGGAAGAAATCTGGAACGACACGGACGGCAAGGTGGACATTTTCATCTCGGCGGTTGGGACGGGCGGGACGATCACGGGCGTGGTGGAAGTCCTCAAGCCGCGCAGGGCGGGCTTCCAGGCCATTGCGGTCGAGCCGACGGATTCACCGGTCATCTCGCAGACGCTCGCGGGTGAGCCGGTGAAACCGGGGCCGCACAAGATTCAAGGAACTGGCGCAGGCTTCGTCCCGAACAACCTGCATCTTAAAGACGCCGCCGGAAATCCGCAGATCGTCGAGTGCATCAAGGTTTCAAACGATGACGCTTTCGCGATGGCCCGCCGCCTCGCGAAAGAGGAAGGCATCCTCGCGGGCATCAGCACCGGCGCGAATGTGGTCGCCGCGATCGAAGTCGCCAAACGCCCGGAAAACAAAGGCAAGCTGATCGTTACGATCGCGTGCTCGACTGGCGAACGCTACCTCTCGACGGCCCTCGCTGCCGAAGCGCGCGCGGAAGTGGGCGGGTAGGCGGCGCAGTTCCGGGGAACACGTTCGTCCCGAGCATTAGCGAATGCGTCCCGCCTTCGCGAGCTTCCCTCACGCGTCGCAGCGGACATCGTTCACGAAATCAGGGCCGACGCGGCAGGGAAGTTCGTCTCTGCAGGACGCGCGTGCTACCCGGATTTCGCCGATCACACTTTCCGGGCTATGCTGCTTGAGGCCGCCGGGAGGTTCAGGCCGCGGGCAGTAAGTGCTTTTCGATGCACTTGAGCAGGTTTTTTATTTTCACCGGCTTCGCCAGCATGACCTGGCCTCCGCGATTCACGGTGCCGTTCGGGCTCATCTCTTTGTTGGCAAGCAGCGCCGTCACCATGATGATCGGGACGCTGCGGAGGAACGGGTCTTCGCGAAGGCTGAAAGTCACGTCTCCGCCGTCCATCTCCGGCATGATGTAGTCGAGCAGGATGAGGTCGGGGCGGACGCGCCGGGCGGTCTCGACGGCGAGCGTGGAGTCGATTTCGACGCACACTTCGTAATGGCCAGTGGCTTCGAGGTTGAGCTTGACCATCTGGGTCAGGCCGGTGTCGTCATCGATGACGAGGATGCGTTTCTTGTTCATGGTGCTTTGGCTTCTGCGTGCGAGGCGGCCACTTATGCCATCGGTCCTTCGCGGGTTGTGGGTGCGGTCTCAGTGAATGGTTCGGATTTCAAGACAATGCTCACGAGCAGGCCGCGCGGCGCGCTGACGTTGGCGACGAGCAGTTGTCCGCGATGAAGTTCGATGATGCGTTTGCAAACCGACAGGCCGAGGCCGGTTCCTTCGCCGGTGGGTTTGGTGGTGAAAAACGGCTCGAAGACGCGGTTCAGGATGTCGTCGGCGATGCCGGGTCCCTGATCCTGCACTTCGATCACGATGGCATCGTCGCCGGCCCGCATGACGTTCATTTCGCGGAGACCCGCGTCGCGTGGGATGGCCCCGGCGAGCGCGCGCTTCGTGCGAACGGTGAGGACGCGTCCGGGGTCCATCGCTTGAAGAGCGTTCGTCACGATATTGATGAGCACCTGCTCCATCCCGGTGGGATCGCACAGCGTTCGCAACGATGCATCGGCGAGTTTCAGCCGCAGCGTGGTCTTTCGCCGGTCGATCTCGTGCTTCAACATGCGCGCGACGCAGTGGACGATGTCGTTCACGTCGCACGATTCGACGCGGCGCTCGTCCGACCGCGAGAAGTCGAGCATGTCGTGGATGACGGAGTCGGCGCGCATCACGGCGTCGTGCATGAGGCTGAGCGTGGAATCAACGTCGTCGCCCGCGCCGGGGAGGCGCTTTTCCAGAAAATCGAGACCCATCTGGATGACGCCGAGCGGGTTCTTGACCTCGTGCGCAACGCTGGATGCCAGGCGACCGAGCGATTCGACTTTCTCGGCCTGGATGAGCTGCATCTGCGTGGTCTTGAGTTCCTCGGTAGTGCGCCGGAGCCGGTCCGTGAGCATCTCCATTTCCACCCGGTGGTGCTGGCGCTTCATCGCGTAAATGATGCAGCGCTTGAGGAGATCGGGAGTGAGCGAATCTTTCGGGAGATAATCCTGCGCGCCGTTTTGCACGAGGTCGAGCGCGAGGTCTTCGTCGCTGTTGCCGCTAAGAATCGCCACCGCGACACGCGGCGCGGCGGTGCGCAACCGGCGGTAAGTTTCGACGCCGCGCGAATCGGGCAGCGAGAGATCCAGCAACGCGATGTCGAACGGTGCCCGCTTTTCCGCAACCCCGGCCAGACTCACCGCCTCGCCGATATTCCGAGCGCGCTGAATCTCGACGGGCGCGGAGAATCGCGCGTCCCTGAGATGTTTGCGGATCAAAATAAAATCCAGGTCGTTGTCCTCGACGCACAGAATTCTCACCGGCGTCCGTGCCGGGTCGCGCATTTCGCGATGGACGATTTGGGTGGGACTGTCGGGCGCGCTCATGGCAACGAAGTGGGACGGGCCTCGCGTCCTGGGAATTTTGTGGCGGCTTCACCGTTCCGGTGAATGTCTCTTCCGATTTGAATCCAGATTGACATAAGAAATGCGGCACCCCAAACGCTCGCAGCACACGAAGAATCTCGATTGTCTCCGCAACGTGTCAAACCTAATTCCGGGCCGGGAACGGGACCGGGTGTGATTAAAAGTGGTGCAAACGGGTGCGGTCAGAGCGTCCCTCCGGGACGATGGAAGGCGGTCGCGCGCGAGGTTCCAGCGTCCCTTCGGGACGGATCCGTGTTCGCGGGAGCGATCCGGTGGTTCCGCTCGCAGACTCGCTTCACCACCGGCTAATCTCCGCTGTCCCTCCGGGACGACTGATTTCTTGCACCACATTTAGTCTCCGCTGTCCCTCTGGGACGACCGGTTTCTTGCACCACATTTAATCTCACCCAGCGGGAACGATCGTCGCAGGAGCGCTACTTGGCGGCCACTTCCAGATGCGCGATCTCCATGCCGACGAGGCACACATCGTCGGTAAAATCGCGCCCTTTCGCGAAGCGCTCGATCTCGGAGAAAACGTCGTTCACGAGCTGAGCGGGCGGCATCCCCGCGCGCTGGCGGACGGATTCGCGCAGGCGGCGCTCGGTGAAAGGTTCGTCGCTCGCGTTCTCCACCTCGAAGAGCCCGTCGGTGAAAAGCAGGATGAGATCGTCGGCGGCCACGGAACATTCGTAAGTTTTGTATTCCCTATCCTCGAAAAGCCCGAGCGCGGGGCCGGTGGTCTGCGGAGTGGCGATCACCACGACTTCGCGCGGAGTGCCGCGCACGAGCAGCGGGCTCGGATGGCCGGCATTCGCAAAGGAGATGCGCGAGGTGGCGACATCCGCGACGAGGTAGCACGCGGTGGTGAAAAGCGTGGTGCCCGACTGGCGGAGAATGCCGCGCAGGGCGCGATTGATCGCCGTGAGCAGCGCGCCGGGATCGCCCGCGGTCTCGCCGAGTTGCTCCTCCAGCGCGCGCATCATCGCGGTGACGAGCGCGGCGCGCACGCCGTGGCCCATCACGTCGCAGATGAGCACGCCGACGGCGGTGTCCGACACGCGGACGAAGTTAAAGAAATCGCCGCTGACCAAACTCGTGGGTTGATAGATCGTGAAAAACTTCACGGCGCTCGCCGCCTGCGTCACGCCGCGCGGCAGCGTGGGATAGCCGTTCGGGAGGAGCGCCATTTGGAGTTCGCGCGCCATTTGCAAATCCTCCTCCATCACCGCATTTTTTTCGCAAAGTTCGCGGGTGCGCTCGGACACGCGCTGTTCGAGTTCGTCATTGAGCGCGCGAAGGTCCGCCTCGGCCTGCACGCGCGCATCGTGCTCCGCGACTTCGCGCAGCGCCCGATGGACGGCGGGCACGAGCCGGGCGAGCCGGTCTTTCAACACGAAGTCGGTCGCGCCGTTCTTCAGCAGCTCCACGGCGGTCTCCTCGCCCACCGCGCCGGAAATGATGATGACCGGGACATTCGGGCAGCGCTCCATCGCGATCGCAAGAGCCTGCGCGCCATCGAAGCCCGGCAGCTTGTAATCGGACAAAATGAGATCGGGATGAAATTCAACGACCTCCCGCTCGAAGTCGCCGCGCGTCTGCACCCGGCGCGACATGAACTCGATCCCACCCAGCCGCAGTTCGCGCAGGATCAACTCCGCGTCGAGTTCCGAGTCCTCCAGCGAGAGGATGCGCAGGCTCGACTTTTCGATCGC
>JANLQB010000901.1:0-2039 GCA_031367565.1 Verrucomicrobiota bacterium | reverse complement strand
ATGAGATACGGCGCGAACTTCGTCCGCCGGTTGGCGTAGAGCACGCCGACGCCTTTTGGGCAGTGCAGTTTGTGGCCGGAGAGGGAGAGGAAATTGATCTTCGCGTCCGCAAGGTTGATCGGGATTTTGCCGATGGCCTGCACGGCGTCGGTATGGAAGAGCGCGCCTTTTTTGCGGACGATTTCGGCGATTTCTTCGACGGGGAAAATGACGCCGGTTTCGTTGTTTGCCCACATCACGGAGACGAGCGCGGTGTCGGGGCGGATGGCGCGTTCGAGTTCGGCGAGGTCGATCTGGCCGCGTTCATCGACGCCGAGCCAGGTGACTTCGGTACCGCGTTTGGCGAGGGTTTCGCCGTGTTTCAGCGTGGCGGAATGTTCGACGCGCGTGGTGACGATGTGCTGCCGGTCGCGATCCATGAGGAGCGCGGAATTGATCGCGGCGTTCGTGGACTCGGTGCCGCAGCTCGTGAAGATGATTTCCGATGGCTCGCAGCCGAGGAGCGCGGCCACCCGCTCGCGGGCGAGATCGAGTGCTTTTCCGACCTGCTTTCCGAAACGGTATCCGCTCGAAGGATTGCCGTAAAACTCGGTGAGGAACGGCATCATTTCCTCGACCACGGCGGGATCGACGCGAGTGGTCGCGTTGTTATCGAGGTAGATGAGGTCGCTGACGTTCATTTTTGTAGAAAGGCGCGGAGATTAACGCAGCGGCCCGGCGGGTGCCAACGGAAGTTTGTGTCACACGAGCACGGATTTTGAACCCCTCAGATCTTCCACCCCGCGCGGCGGGAGCCGAATTCGCTGATCTCGCCGGTGCTCTTTTTTGAGATGTAGATGACGATGCCGATGATGCTGAAAAAGGTGGCGCTGAAGACGACGGCGACGAACCAGCTTGGGATCGACGGTTTCACCCCGAGGGCGTCGTAGAAGGTGGCCAAGGAGGTGATGTGCGGGTCGGCGTGGAGGAAAATTTTGGTGATCCACGCGACCATGACGATGAGAAAGATGAAGGCGTAGTTTCGCTTGAGGCGGCGTCCGACGGCTTCGAAGCGGCTGATCTTAAACGACGGGAGGAGCAGGTCTTCGCACATCAGCTTTTTCCAATCGCCCTGAAGGAGTGTGGTGTTTTGCGCGACGATGGGGACGAGGAAATGGGCTTCGAGCATGCGGACGCGGGCGCGGAAGGCGTCGTAGAAACGGTAGCGCCGGGCCTCGATCCAGAGCAGCACCCAGACGACGGCGACGTTGAAGAAGAAGATGAGGTGCGGGACTTCGCGGAAGGAAAACGCGACGGTGAAAATCGAGGACGTGACGGTGATGGCCCAGCTCGTCGTGATGTCGAGCCGCTGCCGCCAGACCATGATGCGACCGAGCTCGCCACGGTAGAAATGCGACATCGCGGTGATGTAGCTGGCATCGAGTGGGGCGGGCGGTGTGGGGACTGAGTCGGGCATCTTTGGGAGTAAGAAGTGGTCAGTAGTCAGAAAAACTCCCGCACGCGAACACTGACGACTGACCACTACTTACTGACTACTCCCTTCCCCCGCTCACTCGCGATCTTTTTTGATCAGCGCCTCGCGTGCTTTTTCCAAACGGGCGCGCTCTTTCGCCGTGAGACTGGCCATGCCGGTCCGTGCGATTTTATCGAGAAGTGGGTCGATGGATCCGATCTCGTCGTCCATTTCCGCTTCGCGCCGGGCATTGTCGGGCCTTGGGACGACGCGGAGTTTGGGGCCGCGGTTGAAGCCGGGGATTTTGATCTTCGGCAATTCGAACCGGCCTTGCGCGTGACGGATATAGCCGAATGCGAAGCCGACATTTACGGCGAGCGCGATGACGCCGACGAGGTCGCGATTGAAGACGCTTTGCAGCGCGAGGATGGCGACGAGGACGAAGGCGGCGACGCGGGCTTCGATATTAAAAAGCATCGGCGCGGTCGGATAGAGCGTGGCGAAAGCGATGAAGAGTGCGAAGCCGCCGGTTTCACCGGAGATGGCCATCGGGCGGATGAAACCGAGCACCGTGAAAACGACGGGC
>JANLQB010000896.1:0-2784 GCA_031367565.1 Verrucomicrobiota bacterium | reverse complement strand
CGTAGCTCACCCGCACGTGGCTCTGCGCGCCGAGATGGTAGATCTCTTCCGGGGCGACGCGGTCGATGAGGCGGGTCAAACTCAGCGCGTCCGCGAGGTCGCCGTAGTGCAGGAAAAGGCGCACGCCGTTTACGTGCGGGTTGGCATAGAGGTGCTCGATGCGCGACGTATTAAAAGTGCTCGCCCGGCGGATGATGCCGTGGACTTCGTAACCCTTCTCCAGCAGGAGGTCCGCAAGGTGCGATCCGTCTTGGCCGGTGATGCCTGTGATAAGTGCTTTTTTCATGAATAGAAAATCTGTCCTAGCAGCTACGGGGCCACGCTGGAGGCGGCGCTAATAGCCACGCGCTGCCCGGTGATCAAGTCGGCGATTCCCTTTTTCCCGAGCGCGAGCATCGCCGCCAGTTCCGTCTCGGAAAAAGTCTGCTCCTCGCCCGAGCCCTGCAATTCCACAAATTGCCCGTCCTCCGTCATCACCAGATTCATGTCCACGCTGGCGTCCTTGTCTTCGAGGTAATTCAGATCGAGCAGAGGCACGCCGTTCACCACGCCCACGCTCACGGCTGCGATCAGCTTTTTGATTGGCGACTTTTTCAAAAGACCGGTCGCGATCAGCTTGTTCGTCGCCAGCGCCGCCGCGACGCACGCTCCGGTGATGGACGCCGTCCGCGTCCCGCCATCCGCCTGGAGCACATCGCAATCAATACAAAGCGTGCGCGGCCCCAGCAGATCGAGATCGATCACCGCCCGCAGCGACCGCCCGATCAGCCGTTGAATCTCCACGCTGCGCCCATCGACTTTTCCCTTCCCTGAATCGCGCTGCTTCCGCTGCAAAGTGGAGTAGGGGAGCATCGAATACTCCGCCGTAATCCACCCGCCCTCGACCTTCTGATACTTCATCCACGGCGGCACACTCTCCTCGATCATCGCCGAGCAAATGACGCGCGTATCGCCCGTCGCCACGAGCACGGAACCCGTCGAGTGCGGAGCAAAATTTGGGGTGAAAGAAAGTGGACGGTTTTGATCAGGCGCGCGGCCATCGAGTCGGGACATAGGCGCGCACCCTAGTTGGGAAAAAGCAAAAGCCGCAAGCTCCGGCGTGGAGCACTCGACCCGAGCGCTGTTCGCGGCGGGCCGCCGCGAATCCTAGCAGCGCCCGCCATCGCGGTGCGCCATCCGGCTTTCCCAAATCCTTTCCGCGTTGACCAGCCGAGCAGCCTGTCGCGATGTTCCCGCCCACATGGACACAGTCACTTTCCGAGTTCCCGCGACGACTTCCAATCTTGGCCCCGGCTACGACGCCCTCGGCGTGGCGCTGCGCGTTTTCAATCACGTCACCGTCCGCCGCGAGCCCAACGCGCAAATCGACGCCATGCCCGCCGCCGCTGCCGCGCGCTTTTTCGCCGAGGCGAAAACCGAGCCCTTTCCCTTCGCGTGGAAAATCGAGGGCGAAGTCCCGCGCTCCCGCGGCATGGGCAGCAGCGTCACCGTCCGCCTCGGCCTGCTCGCTGGCTTGAATGAACTTGCCGGAGCCCCGCTCGATCGCACTCAGCTCTTCGAGATTTGCGCCGAACTCGAAGGCCATCCCGACAACGCCGCGCCCGCCGCCTTCGGAGGTTTCACCGTTGCCGGGGGAAAAGAAGTCGCGCGCTTTGAAGTCGGCCCCGAGCTGCACTTCGTGATGCTCATCCCCGATTTCGAAATCGCCACCCCCGACGCCCGCCGCGCGCTTCCCGACACCATTGACCGCCTCCAAGCCGCCCGTTCCTGCGCCAACGCGTGCCGCATCACCGCCGCCTTCGCCTCCGGCGATTACGAAATGCTCGCAGGCGCCTTCGAAGATCATCTCCATCAGCCCTACCGCGAAAAAGCGCTCATCCCATTTCTCACAAAAGTTATCACCGCCGGTGAAAACGCCGGAGCCCTTGGCGGTTTTCTCAGCGGCAGCGGCTCCACGATCTGCTGCGTCACCCTCGAAGATCCCGACGCCGTGATGCGCGCCCTGATCGCCGCCGCCCCGAGCGGAGCCCGCGGCATCATCGTGCAGGCGGATAACTGCGGGGCGGGGCAAGTCTAACCGTTCCACATTCCGCGCGACCACTTCCGACTTCCCCCGATGCGCCGCCAGCTCGACGAGTTTGAACAGTTCGCCATCGACGTCATCCTCGAGCGTCGATACGGCAAACGCGCGTTCCTGCTCCGCTGGTTCCTCCTCGCGCTCTCGACCCTTTTCCGCGGCATCGTCCAGACGCGACTCTGGCTTTACCGACACCGCCTTTTGCGCGAGCGCAATCCCGGCGTCATGGTCATCTCCATCGGCAACCTCACCGTCGGCGGCACCGGCAAAACGCCTGTCGTGGAAATGTTCGCGCGCACTTTGCAAGACGGTGGCCGCCGCGTCGCGATTTTGTCGCGCGGTTACAAAGCGAAGAAGCCACCGCTTTTTCGCCGACTCCAGCGGAAATGGCTCGGCATGGAGCGCCGCAAACCGCGCGTCGTGCATGATGGGCAAAAACTCCTGCTCGATTCCCGCTTCGCTGGCGACGAACCCTTCATGCTCGCAAAGAGCCTCGGGAACGTCGTCGTCCTTTCGTATAAAGACCGCGTTCGCTCCGCGCTCTACGCCATCCAGAAACTTGGCTGCGACACCCTCATCCTCGATGACGGAATGCAATACCTCGCGCTCCGTCACCGCCTCGAAATCTGCCTCATCGACCGGCAGGCACCGTTCGGAAATGAATACCTCCTCCCGCGCGGAACGCTGCGCGAACCGCCCGCCAATCT
>JANLQB010000866.1:0-4333 GCA_031367565.1 Verrucomicrobiota bacterium | reverse complement strand
ATCTGGTTGTTCACGACGACATGGACGGTGCCGCCCGTGCGGTAGCCGGGGAGCTGCGACATGTTCAGCGTTTCCGCCACGACGCCCTGGCCCGCGAAAGCCGCGTCGCCGTGCATCAGAAGCGGGAGAACTTTTGAGCGGCTCTCCGTGTCCTTGCGCATGCGCTGCCGCGCGCGCGCCATGCCTTGCACCACGGGATTCACGGCTTCGAGATGGCTCGGATTCGCGCTGAGTCGCACGGTGACTTCGTGCCCTTCCACCTGCCGCGTGCTCGTGTAGCCGAGATGATATTTCACGTCGCCGTCGCCCGCGGCCGTGTTCGGCATGTAGTTCTCGGAAAACTCCGCGAACATCGTCTTGAACGGCTTTTTCAAAAACTCCGCGATGACGGAAAGCCGCCCGCGATGCGCCATGCCCATCACGATTTCTTCCACGCCACGCGCCGGGCAGTCGTGCAGAATCGCGTTCAGGATCACCATCACAGACTCCGCGCCTTCCATGGAAAAGCGTTTCTGCCCTTTGTATTTCGTGTGCAGGAAATTCTCGAACGCCTCCACTTTCATCAGCGTGCGCAGCGTCTTGCGCTGGATGTCCGCGAGCGGCGGCGGGAGCGATGGACGGCTCTCAATGCGTTCGCGCAGCCAGTTCCGCACGCGCGGATTTTGGATGTGCATGAACTCGGAGCCGATGCGATCCGAGTAGATCGCGCGGAGCTGCGCGAGCATTTCGCGGAGCTTCATGGCCCTGCCGCCGAGGAAATATTTCGAGCTCACGGTGAGATCGAAATCCTTCTCGGAAAAGCCAAGTTCGCGCAGGCTTAGCAGCG
Source organism: Verrucomicrobiota bacterium (assembly GCA_031367565.1). Taxonomy (GTDB): domain Bacteria; phylum Verrucomicrobiota; class Verrucomicrobiia; order Chthoniobacterales; family Chthoniobacteraceae; genus JANLQB01. The sequence goes on along the minus strand of JANLQB010000866.1, from coordinate 3,507 downwards.
GATTCTCCGGGACTTCGTGCGCGAGCGGATCGAGCTGCGCGATGGTGTGGCCGAGTGTGCGGTAGGAATACACGAGCCCATCCACACGCGACTGTGACGACACGTCCGCGCCCGGCGTGGCAGCGGCACCCGTGCCGTTTTTTAGCGCGATGGAGCCAAGCTCGAACCCCTCGAAAAATGCTGCCCACGTCGAATCGACGGAATCCGGATCATTGCGCCAGAGGCGGTAATTTTCATCGAGAAGATCGGCATTGGAACGGTTCGCAAACGAGATGGCCATACGGAAGAAATCGGGCGGGAGTGTATGCACGGCCTTGCGCAGGACCAAGCGATACTTCAAAAATGCGACGCGAGTGCCACGCCTGCGATGTCTTAAAATTTTGTCACGGACATTTCACCGCGGCTGGCGGTGGTCCTGCTCGATCTTGATGCGCAACTCGCAACATCATAATGAAACCAAAAACGCAAAAAATCCTCACCACCCTCATCGCTGCCGGCCTTTCTCTTTACGCGACTCCGCGCGGCTTCTCCCAAGAAAACGACACCGGCGACGACCATCAGCGCGGAGGCCATGTCGAAGGCTCCGAGCGTCTGGAGCAAAAAACGCGGCTCACGGCGACGGCGGATGCGCCCGTCGGGGCAAAGGGCCATGTGGAATTGAGAGCCACGAATATTAACGGCGTCAGCGCGGCGATGCTGAAGCTGGAAATCGAAGGGCTGCTGCCCGGCACTTATAGCGTGTCGGTCGCGAGCCTCGCTGACGCCACGGTGATCACGCCGCTCGGGAGCTTCGATGTCGTCGCGAGCACGAGCGAATCCGGCGACGATGGAAACGAGGACGATTCCGCCGCACCACCACCTCCACCGCCGGGAATCGAGTCCACTGGCGACGACGGCGAATCCTCGGTCGTCTTCGGTGGCAAAAACGGCACGCCGTTCCCCGATGGCTTCAACCCGCTCGACATTGGCGGTATCACCATCTCCGATGCGAACGGCGTCGCGCTCCTCATCGGGAGTTTCGCCACAGCACCGGCGAGCGCCTTCACCGCCATCGTGCAGGTGCAGCCCGGAGTCGATGCCCCCGCTGCGACCGGCCGCGCGGTCGTGCGAGCGAAGGTGAAAAGGAACACGCTCTCGCAGCGCTTCGTCCTCACCGCAGGCGGTCTGCCCGCAAACACCCCCGTCACCGTCACCTTCAACGGCACGCAAACGATCCGCGCTCGCACTTCCGCCAAGGGAAACCTCGGGGTGAACCGACTACCTCGCGGCGTGGCCGGCCACCATCTCACCACCGTCGAGATCGCCGGCCAGCAAGGTGAGCACCTCGGCTCGGCGCACTTCTAAACGCGCGAGTGATCGCCGCGTAAAAAGGAGCGCGGCTTCCGAAAGGAGGCCGCGCTCTCTAAGCGGCGGCGAACTTCTCAAGGCGTCCGAGCAGATACGGCAGGAGCTGTTTCTTGCGCGAGACGACTCCGGCGAGTTCCCAGATGTGGGGCTGCTCTTGTGGGTAGTCGATCGTCGCGAGGAATTCGGGAGCGCCTTGCACGAGGAGGAGCGAGGTCTGGTCGTTGATGTCGGTGACGAGCAGGGCGGCGAAGAGCAGGCCGTCGCGGGCGCGGGCGACTTCGAGCGCGGCGAGAAGGGCGTCTCGTTTTTCCGGGAAATGCGCGAAGGTCAGCTCTTCGATTTGCGCGACGGTGAAGCGGTGCCCGGCTTCTTCGTACGGTTTGCAGTCGGCATTGATCGCCTGCTCGGGCGTGAGTGTGAGCAGCGGCGAGCCGACGGAGAAGATTTGCTCGGCGAGTTCACCGGGATCGGTTTCGGCGATTTTGGAAAGGCGATGCAGGATGTCGCAGTCGATCGGCGTCGCGGTGGGCGAGGTGAGATTGAGCGTGTCGGAGATGACCCCGGCCATGAGCAGGCCGGCGATCGGCTTCGGGATCGGCACGCCGAGGTGCTGGTAGCACATGGTGACGATGCTGCTCGTGGAGCCGACGGGGTTGTTCCAAAAGAGGATCGGCGTGTCGCTGGAGAAGCCGCCGAGTTTGTGGTGATCGAGGATTTCGACGATGGGCACTTTGTCCGCGCCGCGCACGGCTTGGGCGAGTTCGTTGTGATCGACGAGGATGAGCTGGCGCGGGATTTCTTTGAGGAAGTCCGACTTCGAGAGGATGCCGACGAGCGCGCCGGCGTCGTCGAGCACGGGGAAGATGAACGCGGGTGAGTCGGCGGCGATGCGGCGGGCTTCTTCGAGGCGCGTTTCGGGGTGAAAGCTGACGTAGTCGGCTTCGAGCATGCGCTCGACGCGGACGGCTCCGCGCGCGAGGAGCACGCTCGTGGCGGTGTCATAAGGCGAGTTGATGACGGTAACTCCGGCGGCGCGGGCGCGGGCGCGCATTTGCTCGTCGATGGGCAGGTTTCCCGTAATGACGATCGCGTGGACGCGCGAGTCGATCGCGGCTTCGTGAATGTGAGCGCGGTCGCCGACGAAAAGGACGACGCGCCGTTCGGCGTGCTGCGCGAGCCGGGGGATGAAGGATTCGGCGTTCATCGCGCCGACCATCAGCAGCATTTCTGCGGGCTCGCCGGAGAGCTGGCCGGTGACGAGCGCGCCGCCGAAGGTGGTGACGATGTCGGCGAGCGACGCGGTGATGAGGCGCGCGGAGGCGGCTTCATCGCGCGGTGGGAAAAGGTAGTGCGTGATCTTGAACGTGCTCAGCAAGCCGAGGCAGTGGTTGTTCCCATCGACCACGGGCAGGCCGCGCAGACGCATCTTTTCGATGAGCTGGACGGCGTCGTAGATCGGCGAATCGGCGCGCACGGAAATGACGTGCGGCTGCATGACGTCTTCGACGCGCGGCGACAGATCATTGATGAGTTGCGGCGCGGGCACGCCGAATTTTTCGAGCACGAAGTCAATGCGTTCATTCGTGTGGCCCGCGCGGGCGGCGATGACGTTATCCTGCCCGGCGAGGCGCTTGAGTTCCGCGTAGGCGAGGGCGGAGCAGATGGAATCCATGTCGGGATTCCGATGGCCGATGACGATGGTTTGCACAGTGCTAGCTAGATCGCGAATCCGTCGCGCCACCCGAGGAGTTCCTCACTTCTTCTTTTTCTTCGCGTGTTTCTTTTTAGAAGCGGCGTGCTTTTTTCCATGTGCGCGGGGCGCGACCATTTCCTTGCCATCGCCCGAACCGGAAGCCGGGTCCAAGACCTGCACATCGCGCCCGATGTAAAAGCGGAGCTGCTGCTCGACGCTGCCATTCGGGAGCCACACGGGGCGGTTGCTCGTTTCATCTTTGAGCCAATACGGATACGTCGGATTCGTGTCGTCGCGATAGATGATGGCGGTGCGCTCGGCGCTGGCGTCTTCGCGGAGGCGACTGCTGTAGCGATATTGGTAAGTGACGACTTTGTGCGAAATGTGATCGGCCTTGAATGCGCGGTGCAGCCCAGCGGCGTATTCCTTTGAAATATCGCCCTCGGCAGGCAGCGCGATGCGGGTGT
>JANLQB010000257.1:0-6842 GCA_031367565.1 Verrucomicrobiota bacterium | reverse complement strand
GTGGATGAAATCCCGAAGGGCGAGGACGAACATTTTGGCAAATACATCGGCTGGCCGTTGTGCAACACGCCCGCGCCGAAGGGATCGAGCGCGCCGGACATGGCGGAACATTTCATGAGCGAGTTCCGCGAGATTTTCGTGGAGCTGGGCGTGAAGGTGGAAGGCTACCGAATGCGAGATTTGTATCGCAGCGGGGAGTTCAATGAGCCGATCGACCTGATCCTGCGCAATGCGGACAAAGTGCGCCGCGCTTACAAGGAAGTCTCCGGTGCCGAGCGGCCAGCGCACTGGCTGCCATTCCAGGTCATTTGTGAAAAGTGTGGCTGCATCGGGACCACGGAAGTGTCTGATTACGACGGGCACGAAGTCTCCTACATGTGCCGCGTGGACAAGGTCGTGAACCCGAAGCTGAACCTCGGACGCGGCTGCGGCTACGAGGGGAAAATCTCGCCCTTCGACGGACGCGGGAAGCTGCCGTGGAAGCTGGAGTGGGTCGCGAAGTGGGTGAAATTTCCCGTGACGATCGAAGGCGCGGGCAAAGACCACTCGACGCGCGGAGGGTCGCGCGATGTCAGCGAGGCGTGCCTGCGCGCGATCTACGGGATCGAGCCCCCGCTGCGCGTGCCCTATGAATTTTTCCTCGTCGGCGGCGCGAAGATGTCGTCGAGCAAAGGCGTCGGTGCGAGCGCGCGCGACATGGCCCATCTGCTCCCGCCGGAAGTGCTGCGTTTCCTCATGATCCGCACCAAGCCGAACTCGCCCGTGAACTTCGACGTGCGCGAAGAAGGCATCGTAAAACTCTTCAACGAGTTCGACCGTTTCCACGCCCGCGCCGCGATCGAAGGCAACGCGACGCCCGACGAAGCCTGCGTGCATCGCCTTTCCGAGCTGACGCCCGAAGGCGGCTACCTGACCGCGAACTTCCAGCTCGTGAGCGCGCTCGTGCAAATGCCGCACCTCGATCCCGTGACGGAAATCGAAAAGCGCAAAGGCGCGCCGCTCACCGCGATCGAGCGCCGTCACCTCGACGCGCGCATCGCGTCCGCAAAAATCTGGGTCGAAAACTACGCCAGCGAAGAAGAGAAAACGCGCCTGCAAGAAACGCTCCCCGCCCGCGCGCAAGAGCTGACGGAAACGCAACGCGCCTTTCTGCAAAATCTCGCGAACGCCCTTCCCAAAACCGCGTGGGAAGACAACGCGCTGCAAGCCAAAGTCTTCGAAGTCGCACGCATGACGCCGATTGAGCAGCCTGTTGCCTTCAAGGCGATCTACCGCGTTCTCCTCGACCGCGAAGCCGGGCCAAAAGCTGGCAACCTGCTCGCTTTTCTCGATCGAGATTTCGTCATCGCCCGCTTCCGCGAACTCGAGTGCGACAAGCTCGCCTTCTGGCGCGAATCCGCCGTGACGATGACCGCGCTCGAAGCGTGGATCTCGAAAGAGTCCGACAAGATCGAATCCCGCGAATCGCAGCTCACGATCGAAAGCGGAGTCAGCGCGAACGAGTTCACATTCACCATGAAGGACGGCAAACGCATGGTGAAGCGAGTGCTCGCCGAAGGCGGCTTGCTCGCCTAAACGCCTCGGTCCCGCTTACTGCAAACGCGTCCGCGCGCGCACCGTTGCCGCGCTCATCGTCGTATCGCGCGGGCTTCCGTTTTCGTAAGCAAACTCCGGCTCAGGCGCCTCGAGAATACTCGCCGCAATCGGCGCATACAAAAGCGCCGTACGTCGGAGATCCATGAGTCGCAGCGGCGGAACCGCCGTCGCCGTCTGCAATGAAATCGCCTCTTCCGCAAGCGGACTGGCCGTGAGCGCGAATGCTTTGCCGGGCCGCGATGAGGCGTTTTTGGGCGCGGCTTTTTCCTCGCGTCTCGCCGGCTTCGGCGTGGTTTTTGGCGCAGACGACAGTCCGGAAAAAAGGATGCTGCTGTGAAACACACTTGCGGCTCCGGCATCCGCGCTTGCCATCCGCGTGCCTGCTGGCCGCACCAACTCTCCGACGGCAGGCAGACGCTCCGGCGCGCTGCGCGTCGGCTTTGGTAAAGGATTCGCGGTCGCCGTCTGCGCGGCGATCATCACGGGCGGCGACGGCTTCCACTTCGCGAGGTGGGGAAGGCCAGCCTCCGTAATCGTCACCATCGCGCCCACCGGGATCACGTCGTAAAGCTCGATCACATCCTCCGAACGCATGCGGATGCAGCCCCAGCTCACCGGCTTTCCGAGGTTCGCCTCTTCCGTCGTCCCGTGAATGTAAATACCGCGTCCGCGCGCGTTGTCGTTTTGCGGTTCCAAGCCTTCTAGCCACAGGATGCGCGACACGATCGGATCGCGCCCCGGCGCATTGGCGGGCAGCACTTCGCCCGTCGCTGCGCGACCTTTCAACACCGCGCCGGACGGCAGCGCGCCGCCGAGTTTTTCCCAAATGCGCAAGCGCCCCAGCGGGGTTTTGTAGCTGCCGTAGTTATCTCCGAGCCCGAAACGCGATGTGGAAATCTTGTATTTTTTTACCCAGCCGCTCTCGCGGACCACGAACATTTTTTGCTCCTGAATGCTGATGATCAAATCCACCGGAGCGGGCTCGGACTGAGCGGCGGCGCGATTCCTTATCGCGCAAAGCACGACAAACGTGATCGCAAAATGGTGCAGGAGCGCAGTGAGTCGCATGCGACGCGGAGAAGAGCGGGCGCGCTCATTTTTGTAAAGGCAAAGCTCGCCCGCGTTCCGCATGGATGCTTGTCGGACGGCTGGCCGATACGTTCACTCGCGGTATGAGATTTCCCGCCCGTTCCTTCACCGCCCTGATCGCGCTCCTCACCGCGAACCTGTCCGCATTTTCCCAAACACCGAAGCTCCCGCCCGACGCGAAAGTCCTGCGCGATGTCCCGTACGTGACCGGTGGGCACGAACGCCAAAAGCTCGACCTGTATGGCACGGTCGCGGGTGAAAAGCGGCCGCTGCTCGTCTGGATTCACGGCGGAGGTTGGGAAGGGGGAAACAAGAATGACTGCCCCGCGCTCGGCCTGGTCGCACACGGATTTGTGGTCGCGAGTTTGAATTACCGGCTCAGCCAGCACGCCATTTTTCCCGCGCAAATCGAGGATGGCAAAAGTGCCATCCGCTGGCTGCGCGCTCACGCGGAGGAATACGGCATCGACCCCGCGCGCATCGGCGTCTGGGGCGCATCCGCGGGCGGTCACCTCGTCGCGCTGCTCGGCACCACGGGCCACACGAAGCAGTTCGACAAAGGGGAAAACCTCGACCAGTCCAGCCGCGTCCAGTGCGTGATCAATTGGTTCGGCCCGACGGATTTTCTCCGGTGGGGAAACACGTCCATCTTCACCGTCACCGATCCAAAATCCCCGATCTACAAACTGCTCGGCGGTCCGCTTCCCGAAAACGACGCGCTCGCTCGCACCGCGAGCCCCGTGAATTTCGTGCAAAAAGATGCCGCCCCTTTTCTCATCATGCATGGCGACAAGGACACGCTCGTGCCCGTGCAGCAGAGCGAAGAACTTCAGGAAGCGCTCCAGCAGGCCGGCGTGGATTCGACGCTCGATATTCTTCCCGGCTCAAACCACGGTGGCGGGGAATTCTTCGCGGAGCCGAAGCTGAAGCTCATGGTCGATTTTGTGGAAAAGCATCTCCTCGTGAAGTGATTCGATCGCTTTCCAATTTATGAATCGACGCGTGTGATCCCGCTCGGAAAACTGCCGCCGCTTTGATGACCGACGGGCGCGCACTTCTGATCCTCATTTTTACGCTGCTCCTCGGCGGATGCTCCGACTCGCGTGGCCGCGCGAAGGATGCGTTGAAACGGGTGAAAGGGGAGCAATTGCGCAAGGATGTGGCGCACTATTACAAAGACATTTTCGCTGAACACCGGGAGACGATCACGACGGTGAACCAGCAATACTGGTCGCTTGCGTTCACGAAATTGAACCCGCAGCGGGTGACAGCCTATCCCGATGGATTCGCGTTTTGCCTCGAAGTCATGGGCGATACCGAGTCGGGTCTTTACATCGTTCCACTTGGTATGGACCTTGAGCCGAAGCCAACTCCGTGGGCGACTTTCGAGAAGCTCTCCGAGGGAATCTACTGGTATTCCTTCAAGCCGTAAGCCGTTCGGAGCGCCCAACCCCACGACATGATTTCACCCATCCTCGCCACGCTTTCGCCCAACGCCCTGCTGCTCCTTGCGGCCACGGCGATCATCGGTCTCGTGCTGCTCATCGCGCGTTTTAAGTGCAACGCGATCGTCGCGCTCACGCTCGTCTCGCTGCTGCTCGGGCTCGCCGCAGGAATGGATCCGATGAAGGTCGCGGATAGCTTCAAAGATGGCGTCGCTTCCACGTTGGGAAATCTCGCGATGATCATCGGCCTCGGCACGATGCTCGGGAAAATGCTCTCGGAATCCGGCGCGGCGCATGTGATCGCGGAGCGGCTGACGGGACTTTTTGGAAAGGAGCGGCTCGATTATGCGATCATGATTGCGGCGTTCATCATCGGCGTGTCCGTGTTTTTTCAAGTCGGCGTGGTGCTGCTGGGGCCGGTGGTCTTTGCGCTCGCGCGCGAAACGAAGACGCCGATCCTGCGACTCGGCCTGCCCCTCGCGGCGGGCATGTCCACCGCGCACGGCCTCATCCCGCCGCATCCCGGTCCGATGGCGGCGATCGGTTTGCTGAAAGCGGATGTGGGCAAGACGATCGCGTGGTCGGTGTTTGTCGTCGGCCCGCCCGTCGCGCTGCTGATGGGACCGCTGCTCGGTCGCTGGGTGACGCCGCGCGTGCCGCTGGAAATCGGCGGACTCGGCGCGACTGCGGGCGCGGTGCCGAGTGCGCCGCGTCGTCCGGGTTTCGGCGTGAGCCTTTTCACGATGCTGCTGCCCGTGCTGCTCATGCTCATCACCACGGTCGCCGACGTGCGCTTGCCCGTTGGCGATGCGATGCGCGGATGGGCAGATTTCATGGGCGCACCAGCCGTGGCGATGTTGATCGCGGTGCTCGTTTCGTTTTGGACGTTTGGCTGGAACTGCGGCCTGCGCAGCGAACAGATTTTGAAGTTCTCGGAAGAGTGCCTTGCGCCGGTCGCGTCCGTGCTGCTCGTCATCGCGGCGGGCGGTGGATTTAGCAAAGTGCTGAATGCTTCCGGCATCGGCGACGCGCTCGCGGTCGTGGGAAATTCCATGCACCTCTCACCGCTGCTGCTCGGCTGGTTGATCGCCGGTCTAATGCGCGTCGCGGTCGGCTCCGCCACGGTTTCGGTGACGACGGCGGCGGGCATCATGGTGCCAATCGTGGCTGCCGATCCGACGATCAACAAGGAACTCCTCGTCCTCGCGATGGGCGCGGGATCGCTCATCCTTTCGCATGTGAACGACGGCGGTTTCTGGCTCGTGAAAGAGTATTTCGGCATGACGATCCCGCAGACGCTGAAGACATGGACGGTCGTCGAAACGGGCATCGCCTGCTCGTCGATCGTGATCATTCTGATTGTGAACGCATTTCTGTAATGCCGGGCGGAGAACTCGATCTTTTCGGCACGCCCGAGCCTCCTCCGCGCGATGAGCCGCGCGTTTTTTCCGTCTCGGAAATCACGCGAACGGTGCGCGCGGTGATCGAGGAAAGTGTCGGCACGGTGTGGGTCGAGGGCGAGGTGAGCAATTTCCGGCGGCAGGCGTCAGGGCATCAGTATTTCACTTTGAAAGATGCGACGAGTCAGCTCGCCTGCGTCCTTTTCATGCGCGGCGGATCGTTGAAAAAAGGCGTGCCGCTGGCGGATGGGATGCAGGTGCAAGTGCGCGGCGCGCTCACGGTGTATGAAGCGCGCGGGCAGTATCAGATGAATGTGCAGCTCGTGCAGGCGGCGGGCGCGGGATTGTTGCAGGCGAAGTTCGAGGCGCTGAAACGGAAGCTGGATGCGGAGGGATTGTTCGACGCGGATGGAAAGCGTGAGCTGCCGGAATTTCCGCGCGCGGTCGGCATCGTGACTTCGCCAACGGGCGCGGCCTTGCGCGACATGCTGAATATTCTGTCGCGCCGCGCGCCGTGGCTGCGCGTCGTCGTGAGTCCGGTGCGCGTGCAAGGTGATGGCGCGGCGGCGGAGGTGGCGGCGGCGATTGGGGAGTTGAATCGGTTTGAGGAGCTGGGCTTGCCGCCGGTCGATCTCATCGTGGTCGCGCGGGGCGGGGGAAGCGTGGAGGATTTGTGGGCATTCAACGAGGAAGTCGTCGCGCGGGCGATCTATGAGTCGGACTTGGCGGTCGTTTCGGCAATCGGACACGAGATTGATTTTACGATCGCGGATTTCGTGGCGGATCTGCGCGCGCCGACTCCGAGCGCGGCGGCAGAATTGATCGCGCCGGACGGAGCAGAATTATTGCAACGCCTCGGCATGTTGGAACAGCGAATGAAACGCTCGCTCCTCGTCGAAATCGAACGCGGTCGCGCGCGGTTGGACGTGCTCACGAGTGGTGCGCTTTTTCGCGAGCCGCGCAACCGGCTGGACGCCGCGGCGCAGGAACTCGACACGCTCGCGGACGCTTTCCAAAGGCAAATGCTCGATCGCCTCGGCGAAGCGAATCGCCGCGTTGGCGACGTCTTCGCAGCCTTGCGCCAGCATCGCCCCGATCAACTCCTGGCGTTGCTTCGTCGCGGATTTGAGGTGTCGCGCGACCGCCTGATCGACCGTGCGACGCAGCGCGTGGTGCAGCACCGCCAGCGGCTGGATCAAACCGCCACGCTGCTCCGCGTCCTCGCGCCGGAGTCGGCGCTGAAGCGCGGCTTTACGATGACGACGCGGGCAGACGGGACGGTGCTTTCCTCTGCGAAAGCGGCGGAACAGGG
>JANLQB010000786.1:0-2758 GCA_031367565.1 Verrucomicrobiota bacterium | reverse complement strand
GTCGCGCCGGGGCGCAATACGGAGATTTCCTGATGGCCTCTCGGCAAAAAGGTGATCGAGATTTTCAACACCGTATTCAGCCGCTCCATCGTCAGGTCGAGATCGCTCACGCCTTTCGCGATGCCCCGCCGCACCGTCTGCCTGGCCGATGGCACGGTCTGTTCGCGGACGAGCGCGCCGTTGCTCACAAAATAATTCACCGCCATCGACTGGAGAAGGACACGGTGATGGCGGATACGGGCATAAGCTCGTCCGTGAGGGTTGCCATCCCGATGCCAGCGCTTGTCGCACAAAACGAACCTTGCGCGTCCAACGCGTCCTCGTAATCTCCGCCACACTTGAACGAGGACACTTTCCAATTCGCCATCGAGCACACCGAAGTCGTGCGCTCTCCCGAGCGCCGCATCTCCACGTTGGGCGATACCGCTTTCCACTTTCACCTCGTCTCCGAGTTGATGGATACCACCGAACAAGTGCGCGTCCGCGAAGGGCGTCTGCACGCCGAACGCCCGCAGATTCTCACGCCGGACTATTTGCAAAACACGCTCATGGAAGGCTTCGGCGAACGCGCGGAATCTTTCGTGAACTGGATGCGCGAGAACGCCGCCGACATGGCCATCCTTAAATACGGCTTCCGCCTTCGCAAAACGGACATCCGCGAATGGACCGTCCACCGTCCGCTCGAAACGGTGGTCGCGGACTTGCAGATCGAAGTCGATCGCGCCGAGGATCCACTGCGCGCTATCGTCATCGGCGTGGATGAAGGCTGGGAGGTTTGCCTGCTGAAATTTGCCACCGATCTCATCCAGCAGGCCGTCGGGGAAAACGCCCGCGATCTCCGGCGACGGGGCCTTTTTTAAAACCACCGGACTTTCTTCCGCGCGGCATGGTCAAGGCGCTCATCATTCTCCTTCTTACGGTCGCCGTCTTCGGCTCGGCATCGTACGTCACCTACGAGCTTTATGTGAAACCCGAGCGGGCGCTCCGCGCCGAAAAACAGCGCGGCCCGCCGCCGCCGCCGCTCGACCCTTCGCTCCCGGAATTTGCCACCTGTCTCGACCTCAAGAAAAAGGGGGACACCGCTGCGACGCGCGCCGCACTCATCAGTTTCCTCGACCATTACCCTCGCTCTACGAAGGCGGATGAAGCGCGCGACATCCTCGGCGGCATCAACGTTTCCCTGTTCCTCTCGCCAGTCCTTTCGCCGGACAAGCAGACCTATATCGTGGCGAAAAACGACGTGCTTAACCGGGTCGCCATGCGCACCCGCAGCACGCCGGAACTGATCTATCGTTCGAACAAACTGACCCGGCACATCCTCCAGATTAACCAGAAGCTCGTAATCCCTCCCGCCGATTTCTCCGCCGTCGTCTCGATCCGGGAAAAAAAGCTCACGCTCTTCAACGCGAAACATTTCTTCAAACAATACCCGATCCTTTCCATGCCCGCCCGCGACCGCGCGCAGACCGCGCCCGTCCCAAAACGCGTGGGAAAAGTCGTCTCGAAGTTTGCCACCGATACCGCCGGAAATCGCGTCACGTTTCAGGACAAAACCTACGCCGGCGCCTCGCACGAAATCACCCTCTCGATCCCCGGCCACAGTCTCTACGCGGTCCCGACCGATGCCAAAACGCCGGCTCGCAATGGCCTCGGCCTTTCGCCGGAAGACATGGAGGAAATCGCCGTCTTGCTCAAAAAGAACGATCCCGTCACGATTGAGTGAAATTTTCCGTCTTGATGAAAAATCACCCGCTCGAATTTGAAAAACCCATCGTCGAACTCGAGGGAAAGCTCGCAGACCTGAAGCAGCACTCGCGGGACAACGATATCAATTTTGAATCCGAAGTGCGCCGGATGGAGGCGAAGATCGAGGAGACGAAAAAGCAGATTTACCTGAACCTCACCGCGTGGGAGCGCGTGCAAATCGCGCGGCATCCAGCGCGACCGTATGCGCTCGATTACATCCAGCTCGCCTTCGGAGATTTCCTCGAACTACGCGGCGACCGCCTTTTCGCCGATGACCGCGCGATGCCCGGCGGACTGGCGACGATCAATGGGCGAAAGTGCGCCGTGATCGGCCACCAGAAAGGCCGTGAGTTGCGCGAAAACATCAAACGGAATTTCGGCTGCGCGAATCCCGAAGGCTATCGCAAGGCGCTGCGCATCATGAAGATGGCCGAAAAATTCGGCCTGCCGTTCGTCGCGCTCATCGACACGCCCGGCGCGTATCCCGGCATCGGCTCGGAGGAGCGCCACATTTCCGAAGCCATCGCCGTGAACCTCCGCGAGCTCATGACCCTCCGCACGCCGAGCGTCGCAGTCATCATCGGTGAAGGCGGCAGCGGCGGCGCGCTCGGCATCGGCGTCGCGGATCGGGTGCTCATGCTGGAAAACGCGTATTACTCCGTCATCAGCCCGGAAGGCTGCGCCGCGATCCTCTGGAAACATCGCAAACACGCCCCTGAAGCCGCTGCCGCGCTGAAGCTCACCGCGAAGGATTTGCTGGAGCTGAAACTCATCGACGAAGTCGTCCCGGAGCCGATGGGCGGCGCCCATCAAAATCACGCCGAAGCCCTCGCCAGCGTGAAGGAAGCCATCGCGCGCAACCTCGACGAGCTCGTAAAAATCCCGATGGAGCGCCTGCTCAAAGAACGCTACCAGAAATTCCGCCGCATCGGCGAATTCTCCGGCGAACGCTGACCGATCTCGCGCCGCAAAGCTTCCCTGCGACGATCCCTCCAAGAGCCCGATTGCGTCG
>JANLQB010000730.1:0-5250 GCA_031367565.1 Verrucomicrobiota bacterium | reverse complement strand
CTTTACGTTTGGTATCCGCCGCAGTTGGTGAAATAGCGCAGCCTTCGCGGACGGGAAAGGGAGTTGCCTCCGGGCGAGTTAATCGGTATTTGTTTGAGCAGGGTCCAGGCAGGGAAGTCGAACAATCAACCGACACTCATTATGCCAGCAATCGAAACCAATCCTCCGCTCACCGAGACGCGCACGCATTGCCCGCTCTGCAACGCCGATCTCGATCCTCAAAGCCCCAACGGATGCCCGAAGTGCGACTGGGTGTCCGGCTACCGCCGCCGCACCTACGGCGGCACCCCACGCGACAAAACGGCCGCCGGGCTCAGTATCGTCCCAGGTCTCGGCCACTTCTACAAAGGACACTTCCTGCTCAGCGCGCTGCTCATGATCGGCGCGGCTTTCGCCGCAGTCGCGTGCAGCGTCGTTGCCACTGCGACCGCCGGCTTCGGCCTGCTCCTCCTGCCGTTGTACTGGCTGGGTGTGATGATGCACGCTTACTGGATCGAAGATCGAAAGCCCGCGCTCTGACGGAAGAGTGAGGCTGCGGATCGCCGAGTTTTGAACCGCAGATCCACGCGGATTAACGCAGAATTTCAAAATCCGAATCGGCGTTCATCTGCGTCGATCTGCGTCGATCTGCGGTTCATCATCTTTCCGCCGATTTCCTGTTTCAGATTTCGGATTTTGCCCTAACATCCGCGCCCTATGTTAAGCGCAGGCATCGTCGGTCTTCCAAACGTCGGTAAATCGACACTCTTCAACGCAGTCACCAAAACGCAGAAAGCGCAGGCGGCGAATTACCCGTTTTGCACGATCGACCCGAACGTCGGCATAGTCACCGTGCCCGATCCACGGCTCGCGGTGCTCAGCAAACTTTCGCATTCAAAGAAGCTCGTGCCCGCCGCGATCGAGTTCGTCGATATCGCCGGGCTCGTGAAAGGTGCCGCGTCCGGCGAAGGGCTGGGAAATCAATTCCTCAGCCACATCCGCGAAGTCCACGCGCTCGTGCAGGTCGTCCGTTGTTTTGAAAACGACGACATTCACCACGTCTCCGGCAGCGTCGATCCGGTGCGCGACATCGAGATCATCAACACCGAACTCATCCTCGCCGACCTCGCCGCTGTGCAGAAACGCAAGGACCGCCAGGCCAAGGCCGCCAAGACTGGCGACAAACTTGCCAAGGCCGAAATCGCCCTCGCCGAAAAACTCATCCCTCATCTCGACGCCGGTAAACCCGCCACCACGCTCGAACTCAGCGACGACGAGGCAAAGCTGATGCGCGAGTTTTTCCTCCTTTCGGGAAAACCCACCATCTTCGCGTGCAACGTCGCCGAGTCCGATCTCGCGAACGTGGTCGCGATCGTCGAAGCCGCGCGCGACAACGAAGGCGTGAAGCCCAGCGAGAACGTCGAACTCACGCCCGCCGCGAAATTCGTCACCGCCGTGCAGGACTACGCGCGTTCGCATTTCGGCACCGAAGCCGTCGTCATCAGCGCGCAGATCGAGAGCGAACTCGCGGGCCTCACCGACGAGGAAGCCTCCGAATATCTCACCGGAATCGGCGTCGCCAGCAGCGGCGTCGGCTCGCTCATCCGCGCCGTGTATCACCTGCTCGGCCTGCGCACTTACCTCACCACCGGCGAGCAAGAGACGCGCGCCTGGACGATCCGCGCCGGAGACAAAGCGCCCGCCGCCGCCGGAGTCATCCACAGCGATTTCGAGCGCGGATTTATCGCGGCGGAAGTCGTCCACTTCGATGACCTCGTGACGCTCGGCTCCAATGCCAAGGCGCGGGAAGCCGGCAAGCTGCGCATCGAAGGCAAGGAATACGTCGTGAAAGACGGCGACGTGGTGGAGTTCCGCTTCAACGTGTAGCGGACGGTTTGCATGAAAGTCCGTGAGATCCTGAAACTCATTGAGTCAGATGGTTGGTATCTCGACAGAACTCGCGGCAGTCATCGCCAATTCAAACATGCGAGCAAACGCGGACTCGTCACCGTGGCGGGCAAACCGAATGACGATCTTGCGCCGGGCACCCAGAACAGTATTTTCAAACAAGCCGGACTAAAATGAGTCGATACCTCATCATTCTCGAAGAAACCACGACCGGATACTCCGCGTATACGCCGGATTTGCCGGGCTGCATCGCGACGGGTTCCACGCGTGAGGAAACTGAGAGCGAAATGCACGACGCCATCGAATTTCACATCGAGGGTTTGCGCATGGCTGGTGAGCCCGTGCCGGAGCCAAGATCCCACGCTGCCTACTGCGAAACGGCAGCGTAGTTTCGCCGCCGAACCGCGTTGAGTTTCAGCGCGCGTGCGCGAGTAGCTCCAGCTCAGGTTTCGCCTCGACCGACTCCACATAAAAAACCTCGCACGCGCCGTTCCCGGTATCGTCGCGGCGCAGCGAAGTGTTCCAGTAAAACCCATCCGGCCCGCCGACGTTCACGAGATACCCGCGCATGGCCACAAACTCCCCGCTCCGCAACCGCTTCACCGCTTTCGCCACCTCCTTGTTTGCCGCGATGACGTGCATATTCGCCGCGTGCCGCTCGATTTCGCTCACGGCGACCGGCGGCGGATTTTGCCACTCGTAGAAAAAGAAACGGTTGCCCTGTGAGATCGAGAGCCGGTCGAGCACCGCCTGATCCGACATCGCGCCCCAGCCCACGGCGACATCGTAAGGCACGAGATCATTCCCGTCGGCCCAGTATTTCTTGGTGTGCAGCACGCGCGCCTCGATCGCAGACGCAGCGACGGCAGTGATCGTGTATTTCTTAAAGCTGCCGACCACCTGCGGCGCGATCGTTTCCTGCACCGGCTCGCGATCCAGCCGCACGCCGGGTTCGTGCCGCAATTCGCCCTCCGGCCACAGCCACCAAATCCCTGCGGCGATCAGCATCCAGACGACGAGCTTTTGCAAATGGCCAAGCATATTGGCTCATTGAAAAGCAGGTGACGCACCTTTGTGGCGAAACGCGCCGAGATTTCCGGGCACCGCACCACGCGCTCTCTCTCGCTGGTGCAGCGCGATTCCTACTTCGCCCGCACTTTCCCGGTCTCGACCCAGCCAGTAACTTTCTTGCCAAACGTCATTTCGGCACCGAATTCGCGGTTCTCGGCATCGTAGCGAAGTGCTTTACCGGTCATCTTGGCCGTTCCGTCATTGGAGATGACATCACTCGCGACCCAGTTGATGCCATTCACATGAATGGTCCCAAAAGGGTTGATCTCCATTGGCTGCGGTGCTTGCTGTTCCGAGGGGACGATGACCACGGCCTCTCCCTCGTAGCGGAATTTCAAATTGGCGAGGCTGGTGATGTATTTCAGCGCCTCGGTGAACGGGATGTCTCTCAAGTCGATCGTGATTTTTGTGGTGCCGGTTTCCGGCCCGGGTTTGAGAACGAGGTTCACGCCTTTCTTTTCGGGATCAAGGTCGAGGGCTTTCATCGTCAAGAAATCGAGGGCTTCGGACACCGTCGCTTCTTTGAAAGTGAGACGTGGAATCACGATCCTTTTCGCTCTTTCCAAAGTGGCCGGTTCGTCGTCCGGGACGAAAAAGTGTTTACCGGTGTGTGGGTCTTTGATTTCGGTACCCGGCGGCAGTCCGCGCACGTCGATTTCGCCGGCCTCCGGCGCGAATGGGCTGGTGAGGAAGCCGGGTTTTCCGGGGATTTTTTTGCCGGATGGACGCTCTTCCGGCACCATGCGTTTTATGGGTGGCGGTCCATCGGGGCCAACGATGGAGGCGGTTACTGTGATGAGGGTGGCCCGGCCATTTTCCGCGGCTTTTCCGAAGAGCAAGTGGGTGTGGCCGATGGGCATCGTGATGTTGGTTTTGAGGACGCGTGTCGTTTCGACGGGCTTGCCGTCGCTAAGATGATTTCCCACTAACGAGGTGGTCCTGCTGGCAAACTCGAGGGCGATCGCCGTGGCGTCGCTATTGACCACGGGCAACATTTCAAATTTGGAACTGCGGGCTTTTGGGTCTGCGCCGTTGCCAATTTCGATCGACGCGCGCTGGCCGGATCGGGCGATGACGCGTGGCGAACTCAACAAATCCACGCCTTTTTTGGCCGTCAGAGTTTTGAGCGCGGTCGCAAACCCCGGCGCGGTCAGAGTTGGTGTGAGATCGGAAACTTCCATCGCGCCTTCGGGAAATTCGATGAGCTTTACGTCGATCGAAACTTGTGGTTCCGCCGACGGTTCCGGCGGAGTGGATTTTACTTGGGCGAACGCGCTGGCCGCGATCACGGCGATGGTCGCCGATGCGGCTGCGAGGTGTGTCAGCAGCCCGGGTGCGCGGCGGTCACGCTGCTCGTCCACGATGGCGCGGACGCGGCCTTCGAGCGTGGATGGGAGCGCCATCGCGACGGCCTGCGTGGTGGTAAACGTCGCGCCGGAGAGAGCGCGGGCGGCTTCGAGTAATTGCATCGCGTATTCGCGCGGCGATGCGCCGTGGCTGAGCGCGAGGTCGTCACAGGCTTCTTCCTGCGCGCGGTGGAGCGCGCGCACGGCGAGCCAGACGAGCGGATTTGGCCAGAAGAAGGCGCGAACGATTTGCGCGCACTGACGCCAGAGGAAATCGCGGCGCGCGATGTGCCCGAACTCGTGCGCGAGGGCGGCGCGGAGTTGCGTCTCCGGCCACGATGACGCGGACTCCGGCAGCAAGACGACGGGCTTCCGCCAGCCCCAGGTGAGTGGCACAGTGCAGAGCGGCGAGTGGCGCATTTCCGCATCTCCAAATTCGGAAGCAAACTCAACTGCCGGGCCGGAGGTGAACGGGGAACTGTGCCGCCGCAGCCCGCGCAATTTCCAAAAACCCGCCGCCTGTCGTGCGAGGAGCAGGAGCGCGCCTGTAAGCCAGATTCCGCCAGCCATCGCGGACCAGTCGGGGAAGTGCCACGCGGGTTTTGTGGGAACGGTGCTGGCGGATGAGTCGGGCAGTTTGGCTATCGTGACCGGGATGGTGTTGAGGAAGACAGACTTCGCTGGAGCGGGGCGCTGGAGCGACCACGACCATCTTGGCGAAATCGCGAAGGTGAGTGGCAACAGGGCGAGGGTGATGAAGGCGGCGAGCCAGATGAGGTGGCGGCGTGCGGCGGAGGTTTTGCGTGCGATCCACGCGACGGCGAAGGCGGCGAGCAGGATCGCGGAGCTTTTCAGGCAGAGATCGAGGACGAGCGGGAGCTGGGATTCGAGGTTCATGGGGCGAGGGGAGTTATTTGGTTTTGGCCTGGCGGATGATTTCCTCGAT
>JANLQB010000717.1:0-5397 GCA_031367565.1 Verrucomicrobiota bacterium | reverse complement strand
CGGCCCGATTTCATCCCGCTCGTCGCCCGGTAGAACTGGGAGGAATGGAGCGATCTGCTGCCTTGCGATTCGGGTGAAACATTTACGGAAGGCCTCCGCTTACCCACCCGCCGCGATAGCATCCCGACCACCTTCCTCGCGCTCGATGACGGCGAGCCCGCGGCCACTTCGAGCCTGATCCCCGACGGATCTCGAAACGCGCCCGGAGCTGACGCTGTGGCTCGCCTCGCTCTACGTCGCGCCGGAAAAACGCGGGCGTGGTTTGGGCGTGGCGATGGTGAAGATGCCGTCGCCGCCGCGCGTAGATTCGGCATCGGGACGCAAGATCTCTGCACGCCGGGGCAGGAGCATTCTACCGGCGACTCGGCTGGGAGTTTTTGGAAGGGACGCACTTTCGCGGGAAGGCGATCACGATCATGCGGCAGCGGCTGAAACCGTAGCGCGCGCATGGCGCTCAACGATTTGGAATCGTCCCTTGCGCATCTTTTCACGGGGCGTCTTTTGCAGGTACCATGAAATCCGCTTCCCGAATCCGGCTCACTGCGGCGATCTTCCTGAGTGCCACCTCCCTTCTCCACGCGCAACTCGCCCGCGAGGCGAACACCACGCTCACGCTTCCCGCCGATCTGCCAGTGACTACTGGCTACACCACACAGAACGCACTCGGCTCGCTCACGTTTTCCGCACCGATGGTGACGGCGAATCCGCCCAACGAAACAAACCGCCTTTTCGTCTCGGAACGCGGCGGGACGATCCAGGCCGTGAGCGCGTTGAGCACGACGCCCGTGAAGGCGACCTACTTCAATCTCACGAGCCTGCTGCTCGCCGGGCAGACGCTGCGGACGGATGGCGAAAATGGATTTCTCAGCCTCGTCTTTCACCCGGACTTTGCGACGAACGGCACATTCTTCGTCTATTTCAGCATCGACGTTGGCGGCGTGCTTTTTCAACGGCTGCATCAGGTCAGCGTCACGAATACGGCGGCAAATACGGCGACGATTTTTTCGCACAAACCGCTGCTCACGATCGTGGACCGCGAGACGAATCACAACGGCGGCGACCTGCACTTTGGCGCGGATGGTTTTCTCTATCTCTCACTTGGCGATGAAGGCGCGGGCGGCGATTCGCGGGACAATGCGCGCTACATCAATCACCGGAACGATGCAACGGCGCGGCGTCCGGGATTTTGGGGAAAACTGCTGCGGTTCGCGGTCGAGGTGGATGCGAAAACGCAGCCGGGCGTTTTCCCCGCAGGCTCGATCGCGCCAAATTCGCACACACAAAATGCGACGGCTTTCCCGAGTGCGCTGCATGGGAACTATCGCATCCCGGCGGACAATCCTTTCATCGGTTACACGCGCTGGCACAGCGTCACGGTCGATCCGCTCACGGTGCGCACGGAGATTTTCGCGACGGGATTGCGGAATCCGTTTCGCTGGAGTTTCGATCCGCCGACGGGCCGCATTTTCATCGGCGATGTGGGGCAAAATATTTACGAGGAAATCGACATCGTCTCGAAGGGCGATGATCTCGGGTGGAGTTGGCGCGAGGGGTTGCACCAGTATTTCAGCCCGCCTTCCCCAACTACGGCGCCTGCGGCTCCGCTCCCCGGCGATCCGCCCGGCACCGGCTTCAGCCCGCGCTCGCCGATTTACGAATACGATCACACAAATGATGGCGTGGGAAACGATGCGGTGATTTACGGCCCAAATGTGACGGGCGGAATGGTCTATCGCGGCAACCGGTTGAGCGAACTTTACGGCGCATACATTTTCGCGGAATACGGGACCGGTTTCATCGTGGCGCTGCGCGAACAGGCGAACAGCACTTGGACCGCAACCCGCCTCGCGACGGATAACAACATCGTGGATTTCGGGACCGACCCGCGAAACGGAGATCTGATTTTTTGTGACATCAGTGCGGGAACAGTGAAGCGGCTCGCGCGCTCCGGCACGACGGGGACGAATCCGCCCGCGCTGCTTTCCACGACGGGCGCGTTTTCCAATCTCGCGACGCTCACGCCGAATGCGGGCCTCGTGGACTACGAGCCGAACGTGGCTTTTTGGAGCGACTACGCGATCAAGTCGCGGTGGTTCGCGATCAAGAATCTGACGGACACGGTGGGCTTCAGCGCGGATGGAAACTGGGCGCTGCCGACAGGGATGGTGTGGATCAAACATTTCGACATCGAGACCACGCGCGGAAACCCCGCGACGCGGCGGCGGCTGGAGACACGCTTTCTCGTGAAAACGGCGACGGACATCTACGGGCTGAGTTACAAATGGCGCGCGGATCAGACGGATGCAGATCTCGTCGCCGAGGATGGATTGAGCGAAGTCATCCCGAGCAGCAGCCCGGCGCAAACGTGGCGCTACCCTAGCCGCACCGAGTGCCGCGTTTGCCACACGAGCGTCGCGGGATTCGCGCTCAGTTTTAATACGCGGCAGCTCAATCGCCCGCATCCGTACGGCGCGCTGACACCGAACCAAATCGCGGCCTTCCAAAGCGCGGGTTATTTCACCACGCCTCCGGCGAATGTGAACACGCTGCCCTTTTTCGCCGCGGCAGACGATGCGACGAAGAGCCTCGAATTCCGCGTGCGCTCTTACTTCGCGGTGAATTGTGTGCAGTGTCATCAGCCCGGCGGCACGGCGACGGGAAATTGGGACGCGCGCCCGACGACAAGGACGGATGCCGCGTATCTGATCAGCGGCCTGCTCGTGAATAACGGCGGCGATGCCGCGAATCGCTTCGCCGTTCCGAACGACACCGCGCACTCAATGGTGCTGAAACGTCTGCAAGGCGCGGGCGTGCCGCGCATGCCGCCGCTTGCGACGAATGAACTCGATCCGACGGCGATCCAGCTCATCACCGACTGGATTACGCAATCGCTGCCGACGCGTGAAAGTCTCGCGCAATGGCAGACGCGCATTTTCGGTTCCCCCGCCCCGCTCACGAGCGACACGGACTCCGACGGGCAGACGAATGGGCTCGAGTTTCTCACCGGCACCGATCCGCTCAACCCGCAAGCCCGATGGGCGCTGAATTCGCGGACCGACGGCATCACTTTTCGACTCACCTTCCCGCAAATCGCCAACCGCTCCGTGCTCATCGAAACCAGCCTCGATTTCCAGACGTGGACGCTGTGGGACGTGCCCGGCAATCAACCGCTCTTCAACGCCACGACCGAAATGCGAACGCTCATCGGCCCTGACACTGAACCCATGCGCTACTTCCGCGCACGACTTTCAGAGCAGTAAGCTCATGGAGCGGCGAGCGTCCCGCCGCTCCATGGGCCTTCCGCTCCGCGCGATTTGATGTTTAGTAGCGCCTCACTTTTCCGCCGCCATGCTCCTCGTCATCGATAACTACGACTCCTTCACCTACAACCTCGTCCAATACTTCGGCGAGCTGGGTGCGGAGCTGCTCGTGAAGCGGAACGATGAAATCACCCTCGATGAAATCCGCGCGCTGAAGCCCGCGCGCATCGTCATCTCGCCCGGCCCCTGCACGCCAAACGAAGCCGGCATCAGCAACGACGTGATCCGCACTTTCGGCGAGCACACCCCGATCCTCGGCGTGTGCCTCGGGCATCAGTGTATGGGCCAGGTTTTCGGCGGCGACGTCATCCGCGCGCCCCGGCTGATGCACGGAAAAACGTCACCGATTTTGCACAATGGCGAAGGCGTCTTCGCCGGCCTGCCGAACCCCTTCGAGGCCACGCGTTATCATTCGCTCGTCGTAAAACGCGAGACGTTTCCCGAAGTGCTGGAGATCACCGCAGAGACCGCAGAAAAGGAAATCATGGGCCTGCGACATCGCGAGTTTCCGATGCACGGCGTGCAGTTCCATCCCGAGTCGATCCTCACGCTGGAAGGCAAGAAGCTGCTCGGAAATTTCCTGACGCTTTAAGGCAACGACGCCGTCGGGCTCGATTTTCAGCTCGCGCGGTTCAGCGCGCTGAGGACGGCTTTGATCGAAGCGAGTTCGATGTTGGTGTCCACGCCCGCGCCCCATTTGCGGCGGCCGTCGGGGAGCTTGATTTGAACGTATGCGAGCGCGCTGGCTTCGGTGCCGGCGCTGAGGGCGTGCTGTTTGAAATCGGCGACCTCAAACTTTGCGGTTCCGGCTTCGTGCAGTGCGTGGACGAACGCGGCGATCGGGCCGTTACCTTTGCCGGTGAGTTTCACATGCTCGCCATCGCGGTGGGCGGAGGCGCGGCAATTGAAAGTGCCATCGACTCCGTCGGCGTGGAAATGGATGAGTTCCCACGGCGTGGTGCGTTCGGAGTATTCGCGGAAGAACATCGCGCGCAGTTCCGCGCCCGTGACTTCGCGCCCGAGCCGGTCCACGGCATCGTTGGCGATCGGGCCGAATTCGCGCTGCAAATCTTTCGGCAGTTCGATGCCGAATTCGCTCTCCAGCAAATAGGCGACGCCGCCTTTGCCGCTCTGGCTGTTCACGCGGATGACCTCGCGGTATTCGCGCCCGATGTCCTTCGGATCGATCGTGAGATACGGCACGTCCCATGGCTGGGAACCGTCCGCATTTTCCCACTCGGCGAGACCTTTTTTGATCGCGTCTTGATGCGAGCCGCTGAAGGCGGTGAAGACGAGTTCGCCCGCGTAGGGCTGGCGCGGCGGGACGGTCATGCCCGTGCAGCGTTCGTAAATTTCGCGCACGGCATTCAGATCGGAAAAGTCGAGCCCCGGCGCGATGCCGTGCTGGTAGAGATTCATGGCGACGATCACGAGATCGAGATTGCCAGTGCGCTCGCCGTTTCCGAAGAGCGTGCCTTCGACGCGATCCGCTCCTGCGAGCAGGCCCAATTCGGTCGCGGCGACGCCGGTGCCGCGGTCGTTGTGCGTGTGCAGCGAGACGATGAGGGATTCGCGGTTGCGGATGTTTCGGCACATCCATTCGATTTGGTCGGCGTACACATTCGGCATCGCGACTTCCACGGTGTCGGGCAGATTCAGGATCATCTTCCGCTCCGGCGTGGGCTGCCACACGTCCATCACCGCTTCGGAAATCTCCTTCGCGAATTCCACTTCGGTCATGGAGAAACTTTCCGGCGAGTATTGCAGCCGCACGTCCGTCCCGGCGAGACGCGGCAGGCGATCCTTGATCCACTGCGCGCCATCGACTGCCATCTTCACGATTTCACTTTTCGATTTCCCAAAGACGACGCGGCGCTGCGCGGGCGACGTGGAATTATAGAGATGAATGATGCAGCGCTTCGAGCCGATGAGCGACTCGACGGTGCGTTCGATCAAATCCTCGCGCGCCTGCACGAGCACCTGCACGGTCACGTCGTCGGGAATGCGCCCGTCGTCGATGAGCGTGCGGTTAAAGGCGAACTCGGTGTTCGACGCGGCGGGAAAACCGATCTCGATT
>JANLQB010000254.1:0-1782 GCA_031367565.1 Verrucomicrobiota bacterium | reverse complement strand
TCATCCAGCGCCGCCTCCACCGTTTTCTCATCGAAAGTCGTCACGGGTTCGCGAGCCGTCGCCTGATTACACGCCGCCGTCAGTGCGTGCAGGCTCATCGGATAATTCTCCGGCGTCACCCGCTCCTTTTCGAGCAGGCAGCCGAGGACGCGGGTTTCGACGGGAGTCAGTGTGAGAGCCATGGGAAAAAACTACGGAATATCCACGCGCAGAATTTTCTGCGACCTGTCCGCGAAGTTCGCGAGCAGCGCGACCGAGCCGAGCGCATTGTAGCTGCGCGTCGCTCCGTACGAGCCGGGCAACGCACCGAGCAAACTCAGGCTCGCGATCCGCGCTCCACCCATCGTGAGTGAATCCCCCGTGCGCATCAACCGCCGTAGCGTCCCCTGCGAATCCACCGCCCACAGTCCCGTTTTGTTTGCCGCCGTCGTATCACCGCCACCCGTTTCCGCCAGAAAAACCACGCCCGCCCCGCCACCGCTCGGCAGCGCGCACGTGAGGAATCGCGTCCAACCCGCCGTCGTCGCCGCGCCTGCTTCATCCGGCGGATGCGCACCCAACCGCGCCACCAGCGCCGGACTCGCCGGCGTGCCGCCGAAAATGGCGACCCGATTCGCCGTCGTCACCCCGGACCCTTGCAGCGTGGCCATGAAAGCGACCTCGCCGCCGTCGTTCACCAGCGGATCGAGGAACGTCGCGTAAAGCGGACCCGACGGCGTCAACGGTGCCGCGACCCCTTCGCGCGCAAACACGCTCCACGTTCCTCCATCCGTGCTGAAAATCAGCGCGCTGTCATTCCCCACCGTCACTCCGCCAGAGCCGACCCGCAACGCTGCGGCGACCGAAAACCCCGCGCCCTCGCTGCCGACCGCCGGCAGTCCAAACCCGGTCCAACGCGCCAGCGGATTCACCGCAGTCGCCGCCGTGCCGGTGAAAAGCATGGGCGTTGGCGTGCCATTGGGCGCGATCTTCGCGATCAGTACGCGCCCGTCGGAGAGCGTGATTTTTGAAACCACTTCGCCGTCCGCGTGCCAGCGCCCGTGACCTGCGGAAGCCGCCGCCGGATTCAACATGCTAAAGCTCCTGATCCGCGTTCCGGGAAAGCCCGTCAGCTCACGGCCTTCGCGCAGCAGCACCGTCGCCGCGCTCGCGCTCGTCATGCGTAAAAGGACCGTATCATTCAGCAGCGTCGTGACGCCTGCGACGGGCCGCAGCGTGAGCAGCGCCAGCAACTCACCATCGCGGAGCGAAAGGCTCGCCACCGACTGCAGCCGCGAACCCGCAGGCAGCCCCGGCACTTGCGCGCCCTCGCGCAAAACGAGCTCCAGCGAAGAGCCAAACGCATTTGTCCACACTCCGAAATCATGGCCCGCCGTCGCCGCCGCGCCTTGCAAAAACGCACCGAAAGCGATCGAGCCATTCGGCGAAATCACGGGATCGAAGAACCGCTTGAACGTCACGCCCGCCGTCGAAATCCCCGCAGCCGGCCCGCCTTGAAAGGCCAGCAGACTTTTCGCGCCAGTGCCATCTTCGATATAAATCCCGCCAAGCGTCGTCTGGCCCGCGAGCATCGTCACCCGCGCCGTCAGCATCCGAAAATCACTGATCGCTGGCTGGCCAAATCCGCTCAGCACCGTCCCCGCCGGCAGCGCACCCGTGCCCGCTCCGGGCGCAGGTTCACCGCTGCCCGCGCCGATGATCACCACCGTCGATTCCGGCCGGGCAAAAGCCACCCGCACCGTGAAGCTACCCGTCACCTGCCCGCCATTCGTATCCGTCGCG
>JANLQB010000623.1:0-1945 GCA_031367565.1 Verrucomicrobiota bacterium | reverse complement strand
AGCGATTGCAGATAGCTCACGCACTGCGCGCGGCGTTTCTCGGGCCGCCCCGCATTCCAGTAAACGAGCCGCAGCGCGATCTCCCCGCGCTCCGGCTGTGCGCGGATGAAACTCTGCCGCGCCCACATCGCCGCGCTGCCCGCGAGCACCAGCGCGAGTGCCAGCGCCCGCGCGCGCCGCTGCCGCCCGAGCGCGTAGCACGCGAGCGCGAAGGTAAGCACGGCGAGCACCGGCCACGGCGTCGCGTAGAAAATCACGCCCGTTACCGGCAGCCGGTCCCGCATCCCGGTCGCGCGCACGAGCAGGCCGAGCAGCAGCAGTGCTGCACCCGCCCGCGCCAGCCATGGGGCGAGGTGTTTCATCTTTGGAAACGCGAAAACATTTCGGCGAGCTGCTTCGCGATGACGGCGTAAGACAGTCGCTCGCGGGCATAGCCGAACGCGCGCGAGATCACGTCCGCACAATCGTGCGGGTGCTCAATGAGCCGCGTGGCGATGTCGAAGAGCTGCTCCGTCCCGCGTCCGTGCCCGCAGAGGTCGGGAAAAACGAGGCGCTCCGTCGTGCCATTTCCGCCCACGCACGGCACGCGGCACAGCAGCGCATCGCCGGCGACCTGCCCCGGCACCGCACTCGCGTCGAGCTGCCAGACGAGTTTGTGTTTGGCCATCAGCCGAAGATAGCGCGGATACGGCAGCCGTTTCTCGATGAGTTGCAAATGGCCTTCGGAGAAACCAAGCCGCGCGATCAGCCGCCGTCCGCGCCAGCCGTCGCCGTTGAAAACCGTGACCGGCTCCATCATGGATTCCGCGATCGGCTTGATCGCCATCAACGCCGCGAGGTGATTTCGCGACGGCGTGCCAAACTCGCGCGTGCCGACAAAAATTCCGCGCCGCTCCTCCAGCGGCGAGCTGAAATCCCAGCGCTCATCCTCGACCGGATACGGAGTCGGGATGAATTCCACGCCGCGAATCCCGGCGCTGGTGTAAAGCGGCAGCGCATCCGGCGTCGTCGCAATCGCCGCATCCGCCCGCGCGCAGATTTCGCGGAAGAGCGTGAATTTATCTGGCTTCGCGAGCAGCTCCGCGATTTGAAACGCGCCCGCTTCCTTGAAAGAAACGACCACCGTTTTCCCCGCGCGCCGCAGCTCCAGCACCGCCTGCTTGCACGCCTGCAAATCCTGCCGCAGCAGCACCAGCACGGATTTCACGTCCGGCGGGATCGCGCGATCATCGCGAAAAAAACCACCGCCCGTGCAAGCCGCGAACGCGTGGAAATTCACCGGTGGATGAAGCTCGTCCGAAGGCACGCCTGCGCCATCGGCGAAGCGCTGTTCGGGGTCGCGGCCTTTGGGATTCAGGACGGCAATTTTCATCAAGGCCGCAAACGATGCAGGACACTCCCGCCCGCCGCACGCTGAATGTTTTAACCGCAGATGCCCGCTTCGCCGCCGCATTCCGAAATCTGCGTCGATCTGCGAAAATCTGCGGTTCAATGCCTCCAAAGCCTTTAGCGGTTTTTTAGCGCGTTTGACCCGCCCCTTAACTACCCGCCTCCGCCGTGCGGTGAGAAAAGTGAGACGTGAGAATATCCGACTGGCTTCAAATCATCCTCTTCCTCGCCGTGCTCATCGCGCTCACGCCCTTGCTCGGCGCATTCATGCACCGCGTCTTTTCCGGCGAGCGCACTTTCATCTCCATCATCGGCGGGCCACTCGAGCGGCTGATCTATCGCGCCGCCGGAGTCGATCCGCAGGTGGAAATGTCCTGGAGAACTTACGCGGGCGCGCTGCTCGTTTTTAACATTCTCGGCTTCCTCGCCGTGCTCGCGCTGCAACTCACACAGCACGCGCTCCCACTGAATCCGCAGCACCTCGACAACGTCCCGTTCGCCCTCGCGCTGAATACTGCCGTGTCCTTCATGACGAACACAAACTGGCAGGCGTATT
>JANLQB010000617.1:0-9212 GCA_031367565.1 Verrucomicrobiota bacterium | reverse complement strand
CCGCCGCCGCGACTTGCTCCGCGAGTTTTGCTTTGTCGTAAACGGGCGGCAGCAACTCGACGCTGCGCGCCAGGCCACGACTCGCGACATACGTGGACATTTCGCGAAAGAACACGGTATCCGCGCCGCTCTCGTCCGTCTGCGGGCCGACCGTCGCGAGCGTGTTGGCGGGATGATTTTTTAGCGCGATCTCGAATCCCTTGATCAGCGATTCGAGCCCTTTGTCCCGGACGAAACGCCCGACGTAGAGAAAGCGGAGACCCGCAGAGCCGCTGCGTGCGGGGAAAGCGGGAGGCTGCGCATCGGGTGGAATCGCGATGCAGTTATGCACGCGTTTCAGATTCCGGATGCCCGCGTCGATGGTCAGCGCCTGCCGGACGACGGCATCGCCGCCGGCATAGACGCGGTCGAGATTTCGATAGAGCGGGACGATCGATTTCGGCGTCCGGTGAATCGTGTGGGTGCAAACGCCGAGCCCGCGCCGGTGCCGGAGCAGAAAAGAGAAGGCTGTGTGAAAAGTGGTCACGTCCGCCGATTCGAGCACTGGCCAGAGCTTCATCGCCCAGCGGAGCGCGTTGAGGTGATCGAGCCACAGATTTGGATGCAGCGCGTAGCCGGGAAGCCGGATATGGCGGATGCCGTGCGCATCCGTTTCGCGATCGGGCAGCTCCGGCACGGCGCGCGAGTAGGCGACGACTTCGTGACCGAGCCGCGCAAATTCGCGGGCCAGCATCCAGTTCAGATTCTCGACGCCGCCGCCACGGATCGGCGGGAAGACCAGTTGCTGGCCGAGCACGAGATTGATCTTCATCTGACAGGATGCGGAGACGCCAAAGCTTCGAGCCGACACTACGTGGATCGAGCGGACGACCGACGACCACGGCATCTTGCCCCACATCGTGCCAACGGTTCACCAGCGGGTTTCCGATGCGGAATTTCAGTCGCGGTGGGATTCGTGCGCGTAATCATTCTTTCCGAGCATGATCATCCGTTCCACTTTGCCAAAGATTTTTTCCACGCCTCTTTTCCCGACCTCCGGCGAATGGTTGTTTTCTAAAAAAGCGATGCGATCGGTCGGCCCATGTCGGTGATTGGGACGGGGCGATCGCCGTCGTAGAGGCTCTTCGTGTAGTCGATTCCGAGCGCGGCGTGGATCGTCGCGAAGAAATCGGGGACGCTCACGGGATTGGCGGTGATCTGTTTGGAAAGCTCATCCGTCTCGCCATAAGCGCCGCGATGTTTCAGGCCACCGCCCGCGAGCACGCAGGTGAAGGCGCTGCCTTGGTGTCCGCGTCCGCCGCCGTCGTCGAATTCCGGCGGGCGGCCAAACTCGCTCGTGATGACGATGAGCGTTTTATCCAGCATCCGCCGGGCTTCAAGATCGGTGATGAGCGTGGCGACGGCGGTGTCGAGTTCCTGGATGAGCGCGTGCTGCTGGAGGATGCCTTCGAGGTGAACGTCCCAGCCGGTGCCGTTGAGAAAATTCAAATTATGCGAGACCTCGATGAAACGCACGCCGCGCTCCGCGAGCCGCCGCGCGAGCAGGCAACGCTGGCCAAATTCGCCGCCGTAGCGCGTGCGAAGATCGTTTTTTTCTTCGTCGAGTTTGAAGGCACGGGTGAACTCGGGGCCGCTGAGTTTTAGGCTGCGGTCGATGGCCTGATCGTAATCGCGGAGACGACTGTCGTTGGTGGGCGCTTCGTTCTTTCGGAGGCTCGCGAGGAAGGCTTCCCGCCGTGTCTGGCGATCCGCCGCGATGCCATCGGGGCGGGAAAGTCCCGCCGGTCCCTGGCTCGTGTCGGTGAGGTAAAGGTAGCCATCGCGCTCGCCGAGAAAGCCGGGGCCGCGCGTGACATTTGGGTAGCCGATGAGCACGTACGGCGGCGAGCCCTCAGCCGCGGCGCCGCGCTCGTGCGCGATGGTGGAGCCGAGCGAGGGATACACGACGGTCCCGCTGACGACGCGCCCGGTGTGCATGCGATTCGTGGCCGCGGCGTGTTCGTCGATCACTTCGTGGTGCAGGCTGCGCACGGCGGTGACGCGATCCATGAGCGGCGCGAGATTTTTCAAATGCTCGCACACGCTCACGCCCGGAACCGCCGTGTCGATGCTGTCGTAATACGAGCCCGCGATTTTCTGCTGCGGATCGCCGCGCCGCTTCGGGTCGAATGTGTCGATCTGCCCCATGCCGCCGCCGAGCCAGATGGAGATGACGTGCTCTGCTTTTCCCTTCAGCAACGGCGTCTCCGCGCGGACGAGTGAAGGCGCGAGCAGCGCTCCGGCGGTGGTCGTGAGGAACTGGCGGCGGTTCATGGCATCCATACAAATTCACGCGTGTTCACTACGCTCCACACGAAGTCCTCGAAGACTTCGCGCCACTCCGCGCGCAGTCGCGGATCGGGCGGCGCACCGGCGCGGGCCCGGCGCTCGACTTCATGATTGATGGTCGTCGCTTCGGGCATGAGGTGATTTGCCCAAGTGATTCGCGAAAGGCGCGGCAGCGGCGTGGGTGTCGGGATTTCCGCCGATGGAACGAGACGCGTGTCGAATCCAGGCGCGAGCGCATTGATAAAAGGTGCGCGTTCTTCGGGGGTCGGTGTGCGACTCAGGAAGCGGAGGAAAACGGAGTCCACCAGCGCCTCGGGCGTGGCGGTTTCGACGGCGAGATTGGCCAGCGCGCTGGCTTGCGAAGCGCGGGTGATCCACCCCGAAACGAGACTGTTTGCGAGCACGCCGGGCTGCATCACGTTCGGATCGCTCTCGCGATCGGTGCGCGGATTTTGGCGCGATCCCGTCCAGCCAAACGCCTCCAGGACATCCGTAACCGCTTGCGCGCGCGGCAGGCTGAGGCTCGGGCGGTCGCGCTCGTTCGAGAGGCTGGCAAACATCCACGCGCGATTGGGCTGGCCGAGCGAAACTTGCACTTTCTCCCCGTTCTGGCCGGCGGGATCGAAGGTGATTTCGTCCACCTCCATCGGCTGGCCGGACGCCGCGTAGAGCGAATCCACGACCTGCTCGGCGGTGAGGCGGCGACGCTCCGGCGCGGAGAAAAAACGAAGCTCTGGCGCGGCCTTTAAATTTTTCCCGACGCCTGCGCGTTGATATGCCTGCGAGTTGAAAATGATGCGCGCGAGGTGCTTCACGTCGTAGTCGTGCGCGACGAATTCCCGCGCGAGCCAGTCGAGCAATTCGGGATGGCTCGCCGTGCGGCCTTCCCAATCGTGCGGCGGTTCAACGATGCCCGCGCCCATGAACCGACGCCACACGCGGTTCGCCACGATTTGCGCGAAACGCACATTTTGCGGCGCGGTGATGAGCGCGGCGAGACGCTCGCGAGGGTCGCCGGGATTTTGCATGAGCGCGTCGAGCGTGGCGTCGTCCGCGCAGCCGGTCGTCTTCGCGAAAGGCCACGTCGGCGTGATGGATTCGCCGGGCTTCAGCGTGACTTTGATCAGCGAGTCGCGCGACTTTTTCTCGAAGAACGCCGCCGGCACCGTGCTCGTTTTCGGCACGGTCACCGGCTTCCGCTCGAACATCGCGGCGAGCGAATAAAGGTCGCGCTGCTTCGTGCGGTGATACGGCGAATCGTGGCAGCGCGCGCATTGCAGTTCGATGCCGAGAAACGCGCTCGCGACGATCTGCCCTTTGGCCGCAAATGGAGCGTCATTATCCGCCGCCATGCCGAAGCCCGCGCTGCCTCCTTCGCGCTCGCTGCCGCGCAACAGGAGCAGTTCGGTGATCATGCGGTCGAGCGGTTTATTGTCGCGCAGTGCTTCGTGCAGGAAGAAGCGGAACGGGCCCGTGTTGTTCAGGCTCGGCTTGATGATGTTCGGATTCTCCGCGAGCACGTCCTGCCAGTAGCTCGTCCAGTGATCCGCCCCGCGATCATCGGTTAGAAGGCGTTCGATGGTTTTCGCGCGTTTGTCGGGAGCCGTGTCGGCGAGGAAGGTGCGGACCTCGTTTTCAGTCGGCGGCACGCCGATCGTATCGAGCGAAACGCGCCGCAAAAATGCCGCGTCGTCCACGATCGGCGGTATGTGGACTTCCTCCGCGGTGACCGGCGGCACGGGCCAGGCGGCTCCGCTTTTTACCCATTCTTCGAGCGTCGCGATTTCCTCGGGCTTCAATCCATCGCCTTTCGGCGGCATCCGATCGTCGAGATCGCGGCTGTGAATGCGCGCGATGATTTGGCTCGCCGCGACATCGCCTGGGACCACCGCCGCCCTTTCCGATTCGCCGCCCTTCATCGCCGCCTCGCGCGAATTCAGCCGCAGCCCGCCTTTCTCTTTTTCGCCGTGGCAGCGGAAACATTGCTCGCGCAGAACCGGCAGCACCGTGGAGTGAAACTTCTTCGCTTCCTCCGGCGACGATTTCGCCGAGTCTGCCAGCGCCCGAACGATCTTCGCGCGGATGAAACCGTCCACCACATTTTCCGAAGGCGCGGGCGCGGAATGCAGATGCGCCCAAGCGCGCGCGGCCTCGTGACGCATTTTCCAAAACGCATCCTGACTCGTCGCCGCGCTGCGACGCGTCGTGTCATCCAGCGCACCGAGGGACTTCTCGACACTCGCGAGTTTTGCCGTCACCGCCGCATCCGTCAGGGGCACCGGCGTCGTGTTACCGGCTGCCGGTTGGAGGAACACGAACGCCGCGCCATCGTCGGTCTGCACCGCGACGGTTAGCTCAGTGGAAACCGGGCGCGCATCCTTCCCGCCGAGCATCGCTTCAAAAACCACGCGGCATTTTCCATCCGCGCCGACTTCCGCTTCACCAAAAACTTCCTGCTGCGCATAACCCGCCGGACGCAGCCTCGGCAGCGGTGGGGCGATGACCGGCGCGACGGGATTGTGCCCGTCGGTCTGACCACTTGGCGGCTTCGTGCGCGCGATCACGTTGCCATCCACCGACAGCCGCGAGAGGCCATGCGCCCGCACCAGGAAACGATGCCGGCCCGGCGTCAGCGCTACCTCCGCGCTAAACCGCGCCAGCATCGGTCCGGCCCAGCTTTCGCGTATGCCCCAGTCGTCGTAGCGGAGCGGAATGCGCGGCAGCAAAAACGCATCGCCCAGCCAGCGCGTCGCCTCCACCGGCAGGGTCTCGCCGTCGTTCAGCCACCGATTTTTCGCGGGCATCGCATCGTGGAAAGTCACGAGCACTTTCCCATCGGGCACCGTCTCCCGCGGCTCCGCAGCGGCCAGTGCGGTGAGCAAAAAGAGGGGGACGAGGAGTGGGGGAAACGGCTTCAAGTTTGGATGGAAACGCAAATCACGAATTGCTTTTACTCAGCACGCACGATGATCACGAGAGAGATTTTTGACATGGAAACGCGGCCAACCGCCCGGCGCTCGCTACGGCGTTTTCGGCTTTGCCAGCGCGTAGTCGAGTGCTTTCTCGAACTCGAATTTATCATGAGTTCACCGATCTCGCGGTCGTTTGCGGCGCGGATGATGTGGGCGTTCCGCACGAGCGCGAAGTAGTTTTGAGCGATGAGATTTTTTGCGATCTCGGGATCGTCGTGGAGCGCGGCGATCTTCGGGTGCTCGGTGAGGGTTTTGACGCCGGGGTAGGCGAGGAAGCGGTCGATGGATTGCTCGTTGGAGATCATCTGGCCGACACGGGAGAGCAGCGAGTAAAGCGTGCCGGGGATGGGATCGACGTGCTCGACGACGGCACCGGTGGTGCCTTGCTCGAGCGATTCCTTGATGTGGGCGAGGCCTTGGACGAATGCGCCTGGAGCCAGGGGCGGGCGTCGCGGGGGCTGGCCGGGCCGGCTGGCGATGGCGGGACGTTTTGCGGCTTCGATCTGGGTCTGGGCCACGGTGCCGAGGAGGCGGATTCCGAGGAGGGCGATCCAGACGACGAAGAGGCCCATGAAGGCGCCGATCGCGCCGCCAGCGAGGCCGTAGCCGAAGCGGACGACGGCGACGCTTTGTTGCGATGTTTTTTTGAAAAGGATCGAGCCGATGATCGAGAGGGTGAAATAGACGGTGAGGCCGAGGATCGCGCCGCCGACGAGGCCGGAGAGGCCGCTCGGAACGCCGAGGAGGAAGAGAATCGGAGCGAGAACACGTCCGCCGAAAATGGCACTGAGGTAGCCGCTCGCGAGGGCGACGAGGCCGATGGATTGCCGGATGACGCCGAGTCGCCAGCCGTGCCAGGTTTTCAACGCGACGACGATGGCGGCGACAGCGAAAAAACAGATCTGCCAGAAGTCGGGGCCGTTCTGCATGGAGTGGCGGATTGTGTCACACAGAGTGCGTGTCCGCAAATGAGATTGAAGGTGGAGACGGCAATTGGATTGAAGTTCGCGATCGGACGGGGAATCATCCGCGCTTCTGCCCACTCCATCCTTGTTTAATTCTTATTTCCCGTCGCACCCGGCAAAATCTCCAGTATTTGCCGCTAAATACTTTATGGCGCGCTTGACGGTATGACGGTCGGCATTAGCTTCTCGCACTTTTTCCCAAGGCTTAGTCTTATGAATACTCCCCTCATCGAACCGCTCGAATCGCGTATTGCTCCGGCCACTTTCTCCATCTCCGCACCCGACCCGCTTCAGGAAGGGGATTCCGGGACGAAGGAGTTGCTTTTCATGGTGACTTTGACGGACGCGATCACCAGCGATACGACGGTTGATTTTACGACCGTAAATGGTGTGGTTGCTGCCACGCAGGCGACGGTGGCAGATGGTGACTATGAGTTGAAAACGGGGACGCTCACGTTCAAGCCCGGAGAAGCGACGGAGCAATTGATTCATGTCGTCGTTAAGGGCGATACGAAGCTAGAGGTGAATGAACTTTTCTCGGTGAAACTGAGTGCGCCTTCAAACGGTGCGACCCTCGGGGTGGATAGCGCGACGGGCACGATCGGGAATGATGATCCGATTCCGAAGGTTTCGATCGCAGACTTCACCGTCGTGGAGGGAGATGCCGGCACGAAAACGGCGACTTACACATTAACGCTCTCGAATGCGTCATCCACTTCGTCTTCAGTCCGGGTCTCCACGGCGGATGTGACGGCTACGGCTGGAAGTGACTACGTCGCCGTCTCGAACGCGCTGATTACGTTTCTGCCCAACACGACAACGATTAGCCGAACCGTTACCATCAATGGCGATACGACGGCGGAGATGGATGAAACTTTTAAGGTGATCCTGAGTAGCCCGAGTGGAGCCGAGTTGGGGACATCCGAAGCGATCGGAACGATCACGAATGACGAACCGATTTTAACGATCGACAGCGGATCGCTGAGTGTGATGGCGACGGAAGGGGATTCGGGGTCGAAGTCGATGAATTTCACGGTGAAACTCTCGAAGGCTTCTACCGAGGCGGTCAGTGTGACGGTGGCGACGACGGCAGGTTCGGCGACGGCGGGGACTGATTTCACGGCGGTCTCGCAGGTGTTCACATTTAATCCGGGTGATCCTCTGACGAAGACTTTTTCGGTGCCGATCCTTGGCGACTTGAGTGATGAGGCGGATGAAACGTTCTCGGTGGATCTGAGCAGCCCGAATGCGCATGCGGTACTGGGATCGGCGACGCAAGCGGTGGGGACGATTTTGAATGATGAGATTCAAATACTGGCGAGCGATGTCGCGATCCAGGAGACGGGTGGGGATACGACGCTGACGTTTAATGTGACGCTGTCGAAGGCGGCGAATCACGACGTGACGGTGGCTTTCACGACTCAGGATGGGACCGCGATTTCCAGTGGGACCGGGAAGGATTTCGATTTGAATTCGGGGACGCTCACGTTTGCGCCGGGGCAAACGACGCTGCCGGTTTCCATTGTGGTGCATGGAGACTCGATCGGGGAGTTGGACGAAAATTTTCTCCTTAAACTGGCCAGCCCGACTGGCGCTCTGCTGGCGCGAGATTCCGTGAAGGGGACGATCTTGAACGATGAGACGACGCTGAGCATCAGCGACGTGCAGGTGCTGGAAGGCAATGCCGGTGGGGTGACGGAGGCGATCTTCACGGTGACGCTCGCGAACCGGCCAACGACCGGGAACGTGACGGTGGATTTTGCGACGGCAGACGGGACGGCGACCGTGGCGGGGACTGATTACGTCAAAAACACCGGGTCGCTGACTTTCGCGCCGGATGGAGAGCTGACGCAGACGGTGAAGGTGTTGATCAATGGCGATACGACGACGGAACAGAATGAGGCGTTTTCGGTGGTGCTGTCCGGGGAGAGTTCCAATGTGACGCTGGCGAAGCATACGGGAATCGGGACGATTTTAAACGATGACGGACCCGCTTTTACGATCAGCGATGTGACGGTGACGGAAGGCGACTTTGGAACGTCGAACGCGGTGTTCCTCGTGCGGTTGCTGAATTCCCCGAGTCAGGTTCTGACGGTGGATGTGACGACGGAGGCGGGGACGGCTTCGACGAGCGATTTCACGCCTTTCTCAGCGACGAAAACGCTGACGTTTGCCGTGGGGCAGACGCAGCAGGTGGTGACGGTGCCGATCGTGGGCGATTTGATTCAGGAGGGGTCGGAGAATTTCTTTGTAAAATTGTCGAACGCGAAAGGGACGACCCCCCCCACCCCGAATACCGCCGCTCCTATCGTGACGATCGCGAAGGATATCGGGATCGGGACGATTCTCGATAACAACGATCCTTCGGTGACGGTCCGCGTCGGAGACGTGACTCTGGCCGAGGGGGATAACGGCACGACGATCTATTCATTCCAAGTCTCCGCGAACCCCCAGAACGGTGGGACGCTGACGGAGACGGTGACGGTGAATTTTGCCACGGTCGATGGGACGGCGATTTCTTCCGGCGATCACAAGGATTTCACGGCCAAAACGGGCACGTTGGTGTTCACGCCGGGTGGCGAACTGACTCAGACCGTTTCGATCTCGGTCAATGCGGATGCGCGGCTGGAAAATAATGAACAGTTTTTCCTGAACATCGTCTCGGCGGTGAACGCGGGGATCGCAGATGGGCAGGGGGTCGGGACGATCACGAATGATGATTCGGTGAAGATCAGCATCGGCGATGCGTCGATCACCGAGGGGAATTCTGCGACGAGTAATATGAATTTCACGGTCACGCTCGAAGGCACGTCGGATGTGCCGGTGTCGGTGCGGGCAGACACGGTGGATGGGACGGCGCTCGGGAGTGTGACCGGTGCGTTGAATGATTTCACGAAGCTCACGAATCAGCCGATCACGTTTGCCCCAGGCGAAACTTCCAAGACCG
>JANLQB010000541.1:0-5835 GCA_031367565.1 Verrucomicrobiota bacterium | reverse complement strand
CTTGATCGCGCGCACGGCGGGGATGCTCATCACGGCGTCGCCGAGCCAGTTGGTGGAACGGATGAGGATGCGGAAACGCTGGAGATTTTCCAAATCGGCGAAGGCGGTCGGGATGGCGACGCCGCGTTTGTAAGTCGCGAGAAGGAATTTCGGCTTCGGCAGTTTCCAGCGATTGTGAACCCAAAACCAATCTTCGGGGCTTCGGCGAATTTG
This sequence comes from Verrucomicrobiota bacterium, assembly GCA_031367565.1. Lineage (GTDB taxonomy): Bacteria > Verrucomicrobiota > Verrucomicrobiia > Chthoniobacterales > Chthoniobacteraceae > JANLQB01. The sequence continues at coordinate 5,622 of JANLQB010000541.1, read as the reverse complement.
TTGTTCGAGGACTTCCGCAGTCCAATTCGTGATGCCTTCCGAGGTGAATTTTCGCGCGTGGATCTCGGCCTGAATCACGCAGCGCCAGCGCGCGACGCCGTCCGTATAAACCGCTGCGGGGACGAGGAGCGAATCGGTGCGCAGCGCGAGCGTGGCGGCGAGCGTGGAGGTTGAGGCGAGGCGTCCGAAAAACGGGCACCACAAACCGGCGTCGCCCGCGTGTTGATCGACGAGCACGCCGACCGCGCCGCCTTCGCGCATGAATTTCGACGCGGCACCGAAGCCTTCTTTTCGCTCAAAAACGGCGAGCCCGAGCCGCGCGCGGTCGCGCCGCACTTCGGCGTCGATGTCGCGATTTCCGAGCGCCTGGTAGATCGTCCCGACGGGACAGGGAAAAAGGATCGGCGAAAGCTGCGCAAACATTTCCCAGTTGCCGAGATGGCTGATGACCATGACGAAACCCTTTCCAGCGGCGGCTCCGGCTTTCAGCGTTTCGATGCCTTCCATCTTCACGACGCGCTCGATTTCCGCGCGGGACAGGCGCGGGAGTTTGATGCTGGAAAGCAGGTTCGCGCCGAGCGTGGCGAAGTGTTTCCGCGCGAGCTGACGCAGTTCGGCGGGAGTTTTCTCGCGGCCAAAGGCGATGCCGAGATTGTGCAGGACGAGCCGGCGATATTTTCTCGAAACGAAATACGCGATCGTGCCGAGCGCCCAGCCGACCCGGAAAACGGCCGTGAGCGGGAGGAGACAGATGGCTCCGGTGATGAGCCGGTAGAGCCCGAAGACTGCGCGATCCATCAGCGCTTTTTCCAGAACAGGCTCTTGATCGGATGCTCGTCCGTCAGATTCGCCTCGATGCCGCCCAGCCGGTCGTCGTCATAAAACAGAACGCCGACGTAATAGTAGAGCGGGCAGATCGCGACTTCATCGGTGACGAGTAACTTCTCCGCTTCGCGGAAAAGGCCGAAGCGTTTTTCGCGATCGAGTTCGGCCCCGGCGGCGGCGATGCACTCGTCGAAACGTTTGTTGCTCCAGCCGGTGCGGTTGTTGCCGTCGCCGGTCACGAAACAGCCGAGAAAAGTGTTCGCATCCTTGTAATCGCCGACCCACGACGAGCGGCAGAGGTCGTAGTCGAGGCTGCTGAGCGAGGCGAGATACACTTTCCACTCCTGCTGCTGGAGCTGCACCGTGATGCCGAGCGTGTCGCGCCACATGCCTTGCAGCTCGACGGCGATGTCGCGATCGAGATCGGACTCGCCCTTGTAGAGATAATAAACAATCGGGAACCCTTTCCCGTCGGGAAATCCGGCTTCGGCGAGGAGTTGTTTCGCGCGGACGACATCGCGTTTCAGACCCGGCGGCGGATAGTAGCCGGCGGTGTTTGGCGGAGTAAAACTGTCCGCGGGAAGCTCGCCGGCACGCGTGATTTTTTCGGTGATGAGCCCCTTGTCGATCGCGAGCGAAAGCGCGGTGCGGACGCGTGGATCGGTGAATGGTTTCCGCGTCGTGTTGAAGCGGATGAAGTAGTTCCCGAGGAACGGTGCGGCGTGATAATCGGGCCGTTTTTTGAGTTCATTGAGCAGCGCCGTGGGCGCGAGACCTTTGTCCATCATCACATCGGCGAGGCCGGTGGAGTAGAAATTGAAAGCGGTCATCGGCTTCCCACTCGGGATGATATCCACGCTCTTCGTCGGGATGTTTGCCGTGTTCCAGTAGTGCGGATTTTTCTCCACGCGGATGCGGTCGAAGATGCGCCATTCCTTCAACACAAAGGCCCCGTTGCCGATGCACTTGCCCGGCTTTATGAAAGTCTCTCCGCGTTTCTCGCACGCTAAAACGCTCGGCATGTGGACTGGCAGCAGCGTGGAAAACGACGTGAGGTCGATGAAAAATGGCGTCGGATTATCGAGCGTAACGACCAGCGTGTAGGGATCGGTCGCCTTCACGCCGACTTCGTTGAAATCCTTCACCGTGCCTTCGTTGAATGGCTTCGCGTTGTGCAGATAGTAAAGTTGCGCCGCGTATTCGGACGCCGTCTCCGGCTTCAACGTCCGCTCCCACGACCGCACAAAATCCTCACTCGTCACCGGATCGCCGTTGCTCCACTTCGCGTTTTTCCGCAGGTGAAACGTGTAAGTCTTCGCGTCCGGCGAAAGATCCCAGCTTTCCGCAACACCGGGCTGCGGCGTGCCCGTTTGATCGAAAGAAGTCAGCCCCTCGAAAAGCGTGTAAGCCACGCGCCCATCCGGCTGGCCGGTCAGCAGCGCGGGGTCGATCGTCTCGGGTTCCGCGCCGTTGAGGACCACGATTTCCGCGCGGTCCATGGGGCGATTGCACGCCGAAAAAAGCGCGAGCGAGAGGACGAGGAGAGATTTGAGCACGAGTCGGGACACGATGGACGCGGACATTGCACAAAAGCGCCGCCGCATCCAAGGGCTTCCGCAAGGTGAGGAAAGCGCGTCTGCGTTAAGTCCGCTTTTTTCCCCGCCCGCCTTTCGCGTAAGTCACAGGCCGCCGCTTCGGCTCGATTTTAGAAATACCGGTGCCGGTTTTGAGTTCAGCGATTTGGTCGCGGAGCAGTGCGGCTTTTTCGTATTCGAGATTTCCCGAGGCGATGAGCATCTCCTGTTCGAGTTCGCGCAGGGTTTCGCTCAGGGAAAAATCTCCGCCGCCTTCGCGCACGACGCTTTCTTCGATCTGCCGGGCGCGCAGGATCGTGTGCAGGCTTTCCTGGACGGCGCGCTGCACGCTGCGTGGGGTGATGCCGTGTTTTTCGTTGTATTCGAGCTGTTTGGCGCGGCGGTATTCGGTGATCGCGAGGAGCGCTTCCATGCTTTTCGTGACGGTGTCGGCGAAAAGATAGACTTCGCCGTTGATGTGTCGCGCGGCGCGGCCCGCTGTCTGTATCAAAGAAGTCTGCGAGCGCAGGTAGCCTTCCTTGTCGGCATCGAGAATACAGACCAGCGATACCTCGGGTAAGTCGAGCCCTTCGCGCAAGAGGTTGATCCCGACCAAGACATCGAACTCTGCGGCTCGCAGCGCGCGCAGAATTTCCACGCGCTCGATCGTGTCGATGTCGCTGTGCAGGTAGCGCACTTTCAGGCCGACTTCGCGGAAGTAATCCGAGAGATCTTCCGCCGTGCGTTTCGTGAGTGTGGTGATGAGGACGCGCTCGTTTTTTTCGATGCGCTGGCGGCAAAGCTCCAATGTTTCGTCGATTTGCGTCTTCAGGGGGCGGATCGTGATCCGTGGGTCGAGGAGGCCCGTCGGCCGAATGATCTGCTCGACCACGAGCGGCGCGCCGGGCGTGTGAACGTCGAACTTTTCAATCGGCGCATCCGTCCGCGAAAGGCGCGGCGCACCGATCGGCGCGACCACGCCGGGGACCGCGAAGGGCACCGATTCCTCCTCGCCGATCCGCTCGCGTTTGTGCGGAAAATATTCCGTGTTTCCCACGATCGAATTTTTGATCTCAAACTCCGCCGGCGTCGCGCTGATGTAGAGCGCCTGGCCGGTGCGCTCCATAAATTCCGGGAAGCGCAGCGGGCGATTGTCCAGCGCGCTGGGAAGGCGGAAGCCGAAATCGACAAGCGTGGTTTTGCGTGATTTGTCGCCTTCATACATGCCGCCGATCTGCGGGATGCTTGCGTGCGATTCATCGACGACGAGCAGGAAATCGCGCGGGAAAAAATCCAGCAGCGTGAACGGTCGCGAACCCGGCGGACGCCCGCTGAGATGCCGCGAGTAGTTTTCGATCCCGCTGCAAAAGCCCATCTCCTGCATCATCTCCAGATCGTATTCCGTGCGCTGCTTCAGCCGCTGCGCCTCCAGCAGTTTGCCCTGTTTTTCCAGCTCGATAATGCGCGCATCCAGCTCCTCGCGGATCGTCCCCATCGCGACGCGCATCTTTTCGTAAGGCGTCACGAATTGCTTCGCCGGATACAGCGTCGTCATCGTGAGCTGCTCATGCACATGCCCCGTCAGCGGCTCGAAGCGCGTGAGGCGATCGATCTCGTCGCCGAAAAATTCGATCCGGATTCCTTCCTCATCCAAGTTCGCTGGCTGCACCTCCACCACATCGCCGCGCACGCGAAAACGCCCGCGCGAAAACGCGACATCGTTCCGCTCGTAAAGCATCTCCACCAGCTTCGCCAGCACGCCCTCGCGTGAGATCGTCTGCCCGACTTTCAGCGTCAGCAGCATGTTCATGTAGTCCTCCGGCGACCCCAGGCCATAGATACAGGAAACACTCGCGATCACGATCACATCCTTGCGCGAAAGTAGGGAGGAAGTAGTCGAGAGCCGCAGCCTTTCGATCTCCTCGTTAATCGACGAATCCTTCTCGATATAGGTATCGGTCCGCGGGATGTAAGCCTCCGGCTGATAGTAGTCGAAATAGCTCACGAAATACTCGACCGCATTGTCCGGGAAGAACTGCTTAAACTCCGAGTAAAGCTGCGCCGCGAGCGTCTTGTTGTGCGAAATGACGAGCGTCGGCTTCTCGACATTGCGGATCACATTCGCCGCCGTAAAAGTCTTCCCCGATCCCGTCACGCCGAGCAGCGTCTGATGCCGGTTCCCCGCGAGAAGGGATTTGGTCAGCTTCTCAATCGCCTGCGCCTGATCGCCCTGGGGCTGGTAGTTGGAGGCGAGTGAAAAGGACATTTGCGCAGCGTAACGCGCAAAGACCGTGAATCAAATCTCCGGGATGGACTTCCGGATTTCTTCCAGCCGCGTCCACGTCCCGTGCTCGCGACACCATTTTTCGATGTAGGCGAAAATCGGTGTGCACGGCCAAACGACGATTGCCTAAACCAATGCCACGCCAAGCGCCCCGGCTGCGAGAGGAGTGCGCGCATTCATAGCATGGGAGTGGCACTCAAAGCGGAGGCTGAAAAGGCCATTTCCCGCGCGCTCATTGGAGAACCCGCTCGCCTTTCGCGGCGGGAATCCCGTAACAAAACCCGCCATGCGTTACACGCCCATCGACCCCACCCTTTTCACCGAAAACCGCACTCGCCTGAAGGCCCTCATGGAAAAGGGTGCGCTGGCGGTGGTAAATGCGAATGATGTGCTCCCGACGAATGCGGATGGGACCATCCGGCTCATTCAGAACTCGGACCTTTTTTACCTCACGGGCGTGGATCAGGAGGAAAGCATCCTGCTCCTTTTTCCCGAGGCGACGAATGAGAAGTTTCGCGAAGTCCTTTTTCTCCGCGAGACGAGCGAACTGATCGCGACTTGGGAAGGGCACAAGCTCACGAAGGAGGAGGCGCAGAAGCGCACGGGGATCCAGGAAGTGCGCTGGCTCACGGATTTCCCGAGCATCTTCCGGCAGGCGATGTGCGAGGGCAGCGGGGTGTATCTGAATTCCAACGAGCACAGCCGCGCGCAGGTCGTCGTGGAGACTCGCGATGCGCGGTTCATCCGGGAAACGCAGGCGCGGTTTCCGCTGCATCGCTACCATCGGCTCGCGCCGCTTTTGCACGGGCTGCGGCTGGTGAAATCGGCGCCCGAGATCGAGATGATCCGCAAGGCTTGCGCGCTGACGGACCAAGGATTCCGGCGCGTCGCGAAGTTCACGCAGCCGGGCGTGAGCGAGACGGAGATCGAGGCGGAGTT
>JANLQB010000596.1:0-3805 GCA_031367565.1 Verrucomicrobiota bacterium | reverse complement strand
GCGAGGGTGGCGAGGTAGGCGTCTTCGATGAGTTGCGCGGCGGGTTTCCCGGAGGCGAGCGCGGTGGCGACGATGCTGTCTTTGGCGGTGAGCTTTTGGTTGATGGTGTCGCCGTTACTGAGGTGCAGCGCCTGGGTGACGGTCGGCTCGCTGCTGCGCTCGCATTCGCAAGTCACTTCGCGCAGCGGGCGGCCGAACGCCTTCAGGAAGTAGCTGTTGATATTGGCGTCGGGGAGCTGCACGGCACGCCAGCCGGCGGGGTATTCGGTGCCTTTGGATTGGTTGGCGTTGCGCACGTCGGTCTCGAAGGGCGTGGGGATGTGCGTGACTTGCGAGACGGCGTCGAGCGCGACTTCGGCCATGAGGCGGCGCGGGTAGTAGCGGGCGTAGAAGCGGGTGTCTGCCTTGTTCTCCGGGGTGGCGACGCTGCTGCGCTGATAGGTTTCGCTTTGTAAAATGGCGCGCATGAGTTCGCGGAGATCGAACTTCTTTCCGATGAGAAACTCCGCAGCTTTCGCGAAGAGCGGCTCGTTACTGGCGGGATTGCTCGCGCGGAGGTCATCGACGCTTTCCACGAGGCCGACGGAGAAGAAGTTCGCCCACACGCGGTTCGTGATGGCTCGGGCGAAGTAGGGATTTTCCGCCGCAGTGATGGCGTCGGCGAGCACGGTGCGGCGGTCGCGCGGGTCGTCGAAGGCGATGGGCTGGCCGTCGAGCGGACGCGGTGGCTGGGGCTTGCCGGTGAGCGGCTGGGTGAGTTCGCCGGAGTCGGTGGAGAAGACGATCTTTTCGCCGTCACCAGAACCGTTCTTGAAGCGGACGCGTGCGAAAAGATTGGCCATGCCGAAGTAGTCGTTGTTCGTCCACTTTTCCATCGGGTGATTGTGGCACTTCGCGCAATTCATGGAGAAGCCGAGGAAGGCCTGCGCGGTGGTTTCGGAAAGTTCGCGGGGGTCTTCGTGCAGGACGAAGAAGTTGCCCCCGCCGTTCTCGATCGTGCTGCCCTGCGCGGTGAGGATGCGGCGCACGAATTCATCCCACGGCGTGTTCGAGGCGACGTTGTCGCGGACGAATTTGTAATACGCCCACATGCCGGCGGGCGGGAGCTTGCGTCCGCCGGAGACGAGGAGGAGGTCGCTCCATTTGTAGCTCCAGTAATCGACGAACTCGGTGCGCGCGAAGAGCGCGTCGATGAGCCGGTCGCGCTTGTCCGGCGCGGTGTCGGCGAGGAAGGCGCGCGTTTCGTCGGCCGTGGGGAGGATGCCGCAGGTGTCGAGGAAAGCGCGGCGGATGAACTCGGAATCGGTGGTGCGCGGCGACGGTGCGAGATGGAGCGCCGCGAGTTTTTCGAGGGCGAGTTCGTCGATCCAGTTGCGCCGCTCCGCCGTCGCGAAAACCTCGGGCGGGATCTGGTTTTGGAAAGGCGCAGACACCGTGCCGACCGCGATGCGGCTGAGATACCAGGCCGTCACCGCGCTTTCGCCATTGCCGATGACGCTGGCGATGCCCACGTCGTCCACATTGATCACCGACTGATTGGTCGCCGTGTATTTTACATGCCGCGTCACGTCTTCCACATGTCCATCCGAGAAATGGGCCCGCACGGTGAACGGCTGCGCCGCGCCCGGTTGGAGATTCACGAGCGCCGGCTCGATCTCCAGGTTCTGAATGCGCGCATCCTCCGCCTTCGGCCCCGGCGCCCCCTGCGCGATCCACTCCACGATCGTCTTCCAGTCCGGCGAATCGACCTTGAACTTCTCGCCGCCCTTGTGCGGCACCGCATTCGTCGGCTTCAGCAAAAGGAGCGACCGCGCAGGATCGGAAGGCGTGATCCTTCTTCCAAAAGCTCCGCGCGTGAGCGTGAGATAATCGCCTTCATCATCATAACCCCGCAGCGAAAGTTTGAACCCGCCCTGTCCCGCCGCCGCGCCATGACACGCCCCAAGCGAGCACCCGCTCTTCGCGAGGATCGGCTGGATGTGATTGCGAAAGCTGACGGGCTCCTCCGCCAAGGCGACGGAGGCAATCAGCAAGAGTGGGAGAAACTTCATGGCGGGGTGACTACCCCGACCGTAGGCACCACCTTAGCCCGCGGCAAGCCACGGCAAGCACGCGGCCCGTTTGCGCGCCTCCTGCGGCGCTCCTCCGGCTTCGAGACTCTTGCGCCATTCGTCGGCGAGTTCCTCGACGGTTTTGCCCGTGCGCGTTTTCCAAATCTCCGCGTCGTAGCGGCTTTCGCGCAGCGCGGCGTTCATGTCCTTGATGAAATCCTTGTCGTATTTCCCGATCACGAAGTTCAGGAAATTCGCACTGACGCGATAGCTCGCGTCGTGCTTCGCAACGGCGGCGAGGCGTGGCGGGATTTCGCAGCCTTTCGCTTCGGGCTCGTAGAGATACCAGCGGAGGTAATCGGGGATGCCTTCCTGGAGCCAGCCGGGCGGACGGGACGGCCCACGATACTGCTGCGCGACGTGGACGAGTTCATGGACGAGCGAGCCGATGGCTTCGCCTTTGAGTTGGGTGCGATACCACGCGGGACTGCATTCGATGCGATTGCCGCTGGTGGCGGCGACGCCTTGGTAGCGATCGGTGAAAGTGATGCTGAAGGTTTTTGGCGCGGTAAAGCCTTCGCTCGGCAGCATCGCGACGATGAGCGGATACCATTTCGTCATAACCGGGACGAGTTCGTGACGCGACCATTCGGTGAGATCGGGAGCCTCGGTGGTGTCGATGGTGTAGCGGTAGTCGCTATCCGGGATGGCGACGTTTTCGACGGTGGGCGATTCGTCGGCGAAGGTGGAAACGGTGCATGCGGTGAGGACCGCGAGGATGCGGGAGAAAGAGGGCTTTTTCAAAATGGAGTCACGCGACCGGGCACGCGCGATGGCGTCAGGGATTGATGAAAATGCGGTTGGTCGAGGGATCCACCACTTTGGCTCCGCGCGGAATGCCGCTCACGTCGATGAGATTTCCGTTGCCGTATGGGCTGCGCACGAGACCGTAGCGGCTCGTGCGGTAGCCGATGGGGTAGCTGCGCTCGTAGGATCGGTATCCGCGATCATCGCGATCACCGCGCGCGTCGGAGTAGCCTTCGTCGTAGGCACGCTCGCGCTGGTTTTTCGCCACATGGCCCAGGAGCGCACCGCTCGCTGCGCCGATGGCCGCGCCCGCGAGCGCCTGATCTCCGCGCCCATGCAGCAGTCCGCCGATCGCCGCGCCTGTGGCCGCGCCCGCGAGCGCGCTCTGGCCGGTGGTTTCGCAGCCGGTGAAAGTGAACGCGCCGAGGAGCGCGAGGGATACGGCGGGGATGAATTTTTTCATGATATGTGGGACCTAGACTGAGAATCGAAGGGGACGCAAGCGGCGGATGCCTTGGCAAAAGCGATCACGCGCCGAGCTTTTCGTACAGCTTCGCGAGGCGGCGCGCGTGCTCATCGTACGCGGATTCGAAAAGCTCAACGGCCCGCTCCTCGCCGACGACGACCGCGCCGCTGAGCACTTTCGGAGGCTGCCCGGCGCGCGTGAGCCGCGCGGCGACTTCGGCTTTGATCGAGTTCACGAGCAGACATCCGCCGACGGTGGAACCGGGCGCGACGGGCGTGTCGAGCCCGTCGATTTTCACCATCGCATCGCCGACCGGCGCGCCGGTATCGAGCACGAGGTCGGCGAAATCCTGGAGCTTCTTTCCGTCCGCGCGTTTGCTGGTGCTCGCCTCGCTATGCGCGCGGCTGATGATCGCCACGACGCGCACGCCCCGCCGCTGAAATTCCTCGGCCATCTCGATCGGCACGACATTGCAGCCGCT
>JANLQB010000492.1:0-13137 GCA_031367565.1 Verrucomicrobiota bacterium | reverse complement strand
TCGATCTCCGCATCGGGAAGAGCCGCGCGAATTTTCCCCGCGAACTCCTTAAAATCCGCGATCACTTTCTCCGGCGACTTACCCGCAGCCAGATCATTTCCGCCCGCATAAAGCAGCACCTGCCGCGGCGCATACGGGATGACGATGCGCTCCGCGAAATTCACCGAGTCCGCGACTTCCGATCCGCCGAAGCCGCGATTGAGCACGGGAAGTCCGGGGAAATCCTGAGCGAGGGTTTTCCAAAGGCGAATGCTCGAACTGCCCACAAACACGATCCCGCCCTTCTCCGGCGGATGCTCGCGATCCGCTTTTTCAAACGTCGCGATGTCATTCTCCCACTTCGCCGGCACCGCCGGGCGGTCATCGGCGCGGGCGTGTGTGATTGCGAGTGAAAGGGCGAGCGCGAGAAAGCGGGTGGGGTTCATTCCTCTTTCCTTAGCAGGCCCGGCGAGCTGAGGCCAAGCCTGCCTGCCGCCGGGCCCTCGCATCAAAAAAAAACGGAATCGCCGTGGTCGCGGCGGTTGGCGATATAGAAAAAAGACCGGTCTTCCAAACTGAGTTGCTACCGGCGAATGGACAAGGCGGGCGCGCTTCCTATGATCCGCCGCCATGTCATCGCCGAGCGGGTCATCCATCCGCCATCCCCACGCCCAACTCGCCATCAGCATCGTGCTCTCCACTGCTGCGCAAGTGTGGCTGAAGCTCGGCTCGGTGCCTGGGGAAAGCGCGGGCCTTTTCGACGGGCTGCATTCGCCGTGGGTGTGGCTCGGGATTTTCGCAATGATCGGCAGCCTGCTCACGTGGCTGAACGCGCTGCGCGTCGTGCCGTTGAGCCTCGCGTTCGCGCTCGCGGGCGTCATCCACGCGCTCGTGCCGCTGGCGTGCTGGATCTGGCTCGGCGAGACGATTTCTGGAAAGCGGTGGATCGGCATCGCGCTCGTGATCGCGGGCGTCGTGGTCAGTGCAAAGCCAGCGATGATCGTGGAGGAAAAGCTGTGAGCATTGAGAGCTTTCTGCTCATCGCGCTGTCGGTCGCCAGTTCCGTGGCGGGGCAGATCCTTTTCAAACACGCGATGGACGATGCGCATTCGCGGAAAAAATCAGGGCTCATTCTCACGGCAGGCGTGGTCGTGATGGCTGTCGGATTCTTCGTCTGGCTGCGCCTACTCTCGCGCTTTGATCTCAGTTTCCTGTATCCGTTCGAGGGGCTGGATCGCCTTTTCATCCTGCCCGCCGCTGCGTTTTTCCTGCGGGAAAAAATCACCGCGCGACTGTGGGTCGGCGTGTTGCTCATCGTCGGCGGAGTCGTGCTCGTCGCAGCCAGTTAGTGCGGGCCAGATGATTTGGAAGGCGCGTGCGTTCGCGTTCGGATCGCGCTCGCCCACTTGCGGCGGATGATCGAACCGCGCCGCGAGCCGCTGCCCCCAGCGCGCGTATCGCTGCTCGGAAAACGCGCCGCACAAATCGCCGCCCACGATTTTCCCATGGCGCGCGAGTTGGTCGATTGCCCAGCTTACGTCTTCCGCCGCGAACATCCCCTGCTCCCAATTCGTCGCCGCCTGCCCGACTTCCAGACAATCGAGATCGATCGTCACGTACACATTTTTCGCGACAAAACCGCGCGCGAATTCGCTGAATTTTTCACGCCAATCCTCACGCGTGATCCCCGGCCACCTCCGCCGCCCGGACGGCTTCAGCCGCTCCGTCCACGGCCATACCGCGAGCCGATTCTCCCGCAGCGCGCGACGATTCACGAAAAGATTTCCCGGCCAGTTCAGCTCGAAATTTCCGCAGCCCCAGATCGCCACGCGCTCAACCGTCGGCAACTCCAGCGCGCGACCGATCCACGTCCCGCAGCCCCAGCGCGGCGGGCGGATGTCCCAGTCGGGATGATTATCGAACGACACCAGCGTGAACGGCTCCGCGATCCGGCGAATCCAGAGCGCGCTGAGGTGATGAAAATCACCCGACCCGAATAGCGTGAACGCCGCCATCTTTTCCCGCATCGTTTCGTAAAAGCGCTCCATCTCGCGCGCCGTCGTGCAGTAGCGCAGCCGCGGCCCCCATGCGCGGCAATCCGCATACATCCCCCGCGCCAACGCATCCGCCGACCACGCGCCATCGAGATCGAAATGGGCGCAAGTTTTCAGAGACGACATGAAGAACCGCGACCGTAGAATCCGCGCCTGATGCGGCAAGGATATTCCCGAAGCGGAGGCGGTGGGGGTGAAAAATCGACGATGGATCCGGGCGGGCGCAGTCTTCGCAAGAGTCGAAAATATCAACCCGTCATCAGGAGACCATCCATGAAAACGACCTCTCGGACTTCACCGCGTACCTTCGCCGCGAAGCCGCCGCGCATCCCGCCGGTGCGCGCCGGCATCACCATCAGCGTAGCCACCCGTCCAATTTCAACCTCGGCTCCATCAGCATCGCGCCTTCGGGCAGCGGAATTTTCTCGAACATCTCTGGCCGCGGCGTTGCCCAGATCAATTGGCGAGACAGCCTAGAGCGTTCGTTCGGCGCGTCACTCCTCATCACGCCCTGGCCGTAACGGCTCGCGGGCGGCGTTACGCTTTGACCATGAAGCCAAGATTTCCCCAGCGCGCCCACGCGGTGTGGCCGGTCTTGCCCGGCACGGAGAAGCCTTTGAAATCATGCACGTAGGTCTTCGAGACGAAATCCACGAACGACGCGTTCATATTCACATCGTGTGAGACGAGCAGCCCGCCCGGACGGAGCCGCGTCCAGAAGTGTTTGAATTCGCCATACTGATGTTTGTAGCGATGCATCGAGTCATGCAGGAAAAAGTCGATCTCACCCGGCCCGAGATGCTCTTTCATAAAGCCCTTTACGTTTCCCGGACACGGCACAAATGGCCCGCGCAGTTCATCCGGGATCATGCTCCCGATCGCGCATTCCGTGTCGTATTCGATCCCGTAAAGTTTCGCGTCCGCCATGATGCCCGCATCATACATCCCGCGCAGGATGAACGAGGACGCCATGCCCGTATTCGCCCCCGTCTCTACCGCCACGCGGGGCTTGAACGTGCGGACGAGCGCATACAGCAGCGAGGCATCCATTTGCCCCATCGAGCTTTTGCTACCGAATTCCTCTTTCCTCCGCTGCATCTGCTCCATGAAAGGCCCCGTCTTCACTTCGAGGACGGTCTGCATCAGGTTCTGCCAGTTCAAATCGGGAGCGGTCATTGCGCGGAGTATGGAAATGGCGCTGGCGCCGTCAATTGCCCCGATGCGGAAAAACGTCTCCCCGCTCTGGATCGGCCGTTACGCAAAAGCTTGCCGCAACAGCGCGATGCTTTTCGGAACGGCGGTTTCGGGGTCTTCCTTGCCTTCCATTTCGAGGGAAACGTAGCCGGTGTAGTTCGCATCGCGCAGGATTTTAGCGATGCGCTTGTAGTCGAGATCGAGCGTGTACCACTCGCCGCCGCCGGGGTAGGTTTTGGCCTGGACGAAGACGGTCTTGGGGGCGACTTGCGCGAGTTTATCGTAGGGATCTTCGAGAAAATTGCCGGTGTCCATGAGGCCGCCGAGCCACGGCGAGTCGATGGCATTCAGGATGCGGAGTTGGCCGCCGGGCTGGCTGGTGAGGCCCCAGTGATTTTCGAGCGCGAGGATCACGCCGCGCTGGGCGGCGAGTTCGAGGCATTTCTGGATGGATTCGATCGCCCATTTGAAGGCGTCGTCTTCGGTGAATTCTTTCGGCAAGGGCTCGATACCGCGCGCTTTCATGAGGAGATCGAAATCGGTGATCGTCTTGTAACGGCCGGCATTTAGCCGGATGCACGGGACGCCGAGGGCGTAGGCGATCTCGATGCATTTTTCGGTGTGGTTGATCCACTTTTGCCGCTCGGCGGGATTCGGGGAGACGAAGTCTTGGTGGATGGAAAGATTGATGAGATCGACACCGGCGCGGAAGGCGTGGCGCTTGAGCTTCAGGCAATAGGCGTGCGTGGCGGGACTGAGCGGGCCTTTTTCATCGAGATCCATCTGCCGGTGCAGGATGTCCACGCCGCCGACGCCGAGGGCCGCCGTCTTATCGATGACGGATTCGATGGTGACTTTCTGCTCTTTGAAGTGCCAGTAGGAGTAACTGGAAATGGCAAGCTTGATGGGCGAGGCCGCCGGGCTGACGACAGGGGCTGACGGATCGGCGGCGCGGACGGTGAGGGCGGCGCTGGCAGGAAGAGAGAGGGCGAGGAATCCGCGACGTGAGATCATGCGCAGGATGGTGAGGAGTCGGCGGGCGGGGTTCAAGCGTGCGTTGCGGGGAATGTCTCCTTCCTCGCGGATGAAGACGGCGCTTACTCCGACTGGATCGAGATTCACAATCCCGGCGCGACCGCCGGCGATCTGACCGACTGGTCGCTCACGGACGACACGGCAAATCTGGCGAAGTGGTGAAATGTGAGCAGGACAGCGGCGACACCACCGGCGTGACGGACGGCAAACGGCGTCTTCGTCAGCGCCACGGCAAATCCCGACGGAACCGAGACGCTGCTCTACCGCGCTCCGAATCCACAAGCCGCGAACGGCCCGCGATTCTTCCTCCGGCTAAAGTCCGCGATCGTGCCGTAACGGCGGCTACTTGCCGCTCACATCGAGGCAGACCGCTTCCTTCGTGCTCCGCGCGAAGATGCGGCCATTGGCGAGCACCGGCGTGGACCAGCATTTGCCGTCGAGCACGTCGGCGCGGGCGAGTTCCTTGTAGGCGTCGGGCTTGGCGTCGATGAGGACGAGTTCGCCGGTGTCGGAAAGCGCGATGATTTGATCGCCGGCGAGGATCACTTGGCCGGGGCCGAAGCCGGGTTGTTCCCACTTCACGGTGCCGTTGGCCACGTCGATGCACTTCAGCGGGCCGCTGCCGTATTCCTTGAACTGGAACAGTCCGTAAAGGTGCCCCTGCTTCGCGACGGGCGTGCTCCAGTGATTGGCCAGTGGCTTGTTCCCACGCATCCGATAGACCTCGGTCGCGGTGAAAGCGTCGCCGCTTTTCGTAATCCGCGCCGCGCCCGCGCCGACGCCGTAGCCAGCGGAACAATACACGATGTCATCCACGACCACGGGCGAGGCCGCGGTGGAAGTGCTGTAGTTGAAATTGTAGCGCCACAGTTCCTTGCCGGTCTTGGGCTCCACGGCGAGGAGGCCGGACTGCACGAAGAAAATCACCTGCCGCTGGCCAAGAATTGTGGCGGGCACGGGCGTGGCGTGGGTCATCTTTTCGTCGAAGGCTTTCCAGACAACCTTGCCGTCTTTCGCATCGACAGCGATCAGCGACTCGCCCGGGCCACCGCCCGCGACGAAAAGGAGTCCGCCTTCGAGCAGCGGCGACGCAGCATTTTGCCACTGGATGTTGCGGCCCGCGTGCTCGGCGATCAGATCCTTCGTCCACGCGGACTTGCCGGTGGCGGCGTCGAAGGACTGGAGCACGAGCTTGGAGGAAAGCGTGAAAACGTTTTTGCCGTCGCCGGTCGGCGTCGAGCGCGGGCCGTCGCCGCCTTTGTTTTCGTTCGTGCCGGAATCGCCGCCGCCGTCGAATTTCACCGAGCCGAGCGCGACCGCCCACGCTTCCTTGCCGGTCGCCGCATCGAGCGCGAGCAGCGTCTCCTGACTCGCTCCGTCAAAATCGCGCAGCACGAGCGTGAACGCCTTTCCACCCGCGACACTGAATGAGCTGAAACCGCCCAGAGTCGGCGCTTTCCAGAGCACCTTTGGACCGGTCGCAGGCCAAGGTTTTACGACCTTTTCCGAAGTGCGTCCGTCACCCGTCGCGCCGCGATATTGCGGCCAGTCGAGCGCGTGCAGAGACACGGTGGAAACGAGGAGCGTAGCGAGAGCGGTGGGGATTTTCATGAGATGATTTTGGGTGTGGAAAGTTCAGCGGATAGGCGTGACCGCGAGGTCATCAAAACGGATCGGTGTCCCAGAAAATGGACTCCCCCACACGCCCGGACGCCCAGCAGCGGGTGCATCTTTTTCTTCGAGCGAGACCGTCCACGTCGCCGGCTCGCCTTCGCCAGCAGGCCAGACTTTACCCTCGATCACCCACGCGCCCGTCGGCGTCTGTCGCGCCTGGATCCGCAGGCTGAACCAAACCGCGTCCGACCACTCGAACGGCGCATTCGCACGTGACTCGTCGCCCTTAAAAATTTCGATCTGCTTTTTCGCCGCGCTCACTTGCAACCGGTAGCCGCCCGCGCCGTTCAGGCTCAGGCCGAACGCCGGAAATTTCCGCCCGGTCTTGGTGCCAAAAAATTTCCCGGTCACGCTCAACCCTTCCATTTTCGCCGGGCCAAACAGCGCACCGAACGTGTCGAGCGGCGAGCCTGGGAGTTCGAGAAACTTCTTCCCGCCCTCCTCGCGCACCGCAAATGCGCCTGCGATCACGAGGAAATCCTTCGGTGCCTTGCCGACTTCCGTAGTCTGAAAATCGTTCGCATAGCCTGGCCCTTCGCTGACGGCCTTTTCGACGCAGGCGAAAAGGGGCAACGCGACGGCAAGGAAAGCGGAAAAATGGAAGGAGTTCATCGGGCGAGCGGGGAGAAAAACACGGGGCAGCCGGACATGTCGAGCGTGAGGCAGTCGCGAGCGCGATTAGTCCTTGGCGAGTGCGCGTTTGCGTTTCAAAAACGGATCGCTCGTCACGATACCCGCGACCAGCGCGCTGAAACGATTTTCCGCTTTCGGCAAATCACCCGCGATCGTCAGCACGGCGCACTTGTCGTAATACTCGAGCCCGCGCCCGAGCGCGTAGGTCATCATTTTTTCCGTAAGGCATTTCACGAATTTCTTGTTGTCCTTCAGCAAGCCCTTCAGCTCGCGCGCTCCGTCGAACGTCTTCTCGTCGCCTCGCATTTTTCCCGAGGCGTCTATCGGAAATTTCCCGTCCTTCTCCCGCCACGCACCCGTCGCGTCGAAATGCTCCAGCGCAAAACCGAGCGGGTCCATGAGCGAGTGGCAGCCCGCGCAATCCGGCGAATTCCGATGCTGCTCCATGCGCTGACGCAGCGATGCGGATTGATCCGTCTTGGCCTGCGCTTGCAACGGCGGGACATCCGCAGGCGGCGGCGGCGGCGGCGTGCCGAGGATTTGCTCAAGGATCCATTTGCCTCGAATGACCGGCGAAGTGCGCGTCGGCGTGGAAGTCGCAAGAAGCACGCTGCCCTGCGTGAGCACACCGCCGCGCGGCGAATCCGGCGGCAGCGTCACGCGCCGGAACTCGTCACCCTTCACGCCGTCGATCCCGTAGAAACGCGCGAGCTTCTCGTTCAGAAAAGTGAAGTTCGCGTCGATCAACTCCGTCACGGGCCGGTTCTCTTTCATCACCGCCTCGAAGAAGAGCCGCGTCTCCTGCTCCATCGCGGTCTTCAAAGAATCGTCCCACTTTGGAAACACATCGGGATCAATCGCCACGTCATAGATGTTGTGAATCTGGAGCCATTGCCCTGCGAAAAAATCTCGGAAGGCCCACACCTTCCAGTCCTGCATCATCCGCGCCGCCTGCTTTTCCACGTTCCCATTTTTCAAAAGCTCGCCACGTTCCGCGAGGCCGAGCAACTCGTCATCGGGCATCGAACTCCAGAGGAAATACGAGAGCCGCGAGGCCACTTCGTAATCCGTGAGTGTGCGCACATCGCCGGGCTTCATCGTCTCGGGATCGAGTTCCCAGCGATACAAAAAGCGCGGCGAACAAAGTGCCGCCTGAATCGCCACTTGCATCCCTTCCAAAAATCCCGCGCCGTCTTTCATCGCCAAATCCACAAAGCCCGTGAGCCGATCGACTTCCGCTTCCGTCGCCGGACGCCGATAAGCGCGCGACGCAAACTTCGCCAAAATCTCCCGCGCCATTTCCCGCTCATGCCCCGGCTCGGGCAGTTGAGGAATCAACCGCTTATGGCTCTCCGGCAGCTTCCCCTCCGCCACCATCGGAGGGCTCACGACCTCCACCCACTCCACGAAAAGATTCCGATCCCCTTCCCCGTCGTTAAAATTATTCAGATACGCCACCGCGATCCTCCGCTCTCCCGCCTCCACCGCCGCGCGCACTTCATACGGCTTGCCGCGAGCCGCCGCTTTCACGTCGAAAACGCGCAGCTCTTTTCCATCCACCCGCAGCGCCATCTTCGGCGCGTCCGGCCCGGCCTGCTCGCCAAAGGCGCGGATGCGAAACGTGTATTCGCCGGACTTGGGAAAGTTGAATTTCGTCGCTCCCTCGCCCTCACGGTAAAGCCCGAGCGACTTCCCTTCGATCGCCTTCACGAATTCATTGTCCGACGTAAAACGCTCCCCTTCGATCCGCGTGACGACCGGCTTCGGCGCAGCCTCCAGCACGATCGCCTTCGTCACAATCGTCTCCGCGGCAGCCATAAATTTTTCCATGAGGAGCGGCGGCAGTGAGAGCACATCCGCGATGTTGTCGAAGCCGTAGCCGACCTCATCGTTTGGAAATTCATCCGGTTCGTAATCCACCAGCAACAGATCGCGAATCGTGTTCCGATATTCCTGCCGATTCAGCCGCCGGATCGTCACCTTGCCCGGATCGCGATCCAGTTTGCAGTCCACGAGCGAAAGCTGGCCGTCGATAAATTTCAGCAGCAGCTCGCGATTCTCAGAGGAAGGCTGCGGCTTCTTCTCCGGCGGCATGGCGCGCGATTCGATCGCCTCCGCGACCTTTTCCCAAGCCTCGCGACCTTCCGCCAGCGTCGCTTTTTCCAGCAGCAGCCGCAGATTGAAGTCGCCCTTGTGTTTGTCCGCATTGTGGCAATCCACGCAGTATTCCTTCAGCAGCGGCTCGATGTCCCCACGCAACGTCACCGGCCCCACGGAATTCTCGATAGCGAGAAGCTGAGGCGCGATCAGCGCGATGGAAAAAAGGATAACTAGAAACTTCATGAACGGACGAAAACAAGTCGCGCATTCTATCATCAAACACTCGGGAAGTTAGCGACAGTTTGGAAAAATCACCGGGTTCGAACGATTGTCGCCCGAACCCGCGCGACACGCGTATTCTCCCCTGCCGTCATGTCCACCAGCCATCCGCCATCGCCAGAAACCGCCGCCGTCGTCCGCGCCTGCGGTCTGCGGAAATCCTACGAAGGCCGCCGCATCCTGCACGGCATCGATCTTACGCTCGCCGCCGGCGAACGAGTCGCGCTGATGGGCCCGTCCGGCTCTGGAAAAACGACGCTGCTGAATTGCCTGGGCGGCGTGGATCGGCTCGACAGCGGAGAGATCACGCTGTGCGGAGAGCCGCTTCATTCGCTCGATAGCGAGGCACTCGCCGGCGTGCGCCGCCGTTTCATCGGCACGATCTTCCAATTCTTCCATCTGCTCCCCACGCTCACGGCGGCGGAAAACGTCGAGTTCCCCCTGCAACTGCTCGGCGTGCCGCGCCGCGAACGCGAAAGCCGCGTGAGCGAACTGCTGGAGCGCGTTGGCCTCACCCATCGCGCCCAAGCTTTTCCCGGACAACTCTCCGGCGGCGAAATGCAACGCGCCGCCATCGCGCGCGCGCTCGTGCATCGCCCACGAGTCCTGCTCGCCGATGAGCCAACGGGCAATCTCGATTCCGCCAGCGGCCAACGCATCCTCGCCCTGCTCCGCGAGCTTTCCGATGAAACGCAAACCGCGCTGCTCCTCGTGACGCACAGCGACGAAGCCGCCGCGATCTGCCATCGCGTCCTCCATCTGCGCGACGGCGCGCTCGTCTCGGAAACGGCGAACGCATGAACGAAGCCGGGCTGCTGCGTTTACTGCTTCGAAAATTCACGCTGCGCCACTGGCGGCGCGGGCCGGGACAAGCCGTGCTCCTCGTCACCATCCTCGCCCTCGGCGTCGCGGTTTATTTTTCGATCCGGCTGGCGAATCGCGCCGTACTCGCGAGCTTCGAGCGCTTCACAGATGTGCTCACGCACGAGACGGATTTTGTGGTGTCGGCCCCGGCGGGAAGTCTGCCGGAAACCATCCTGCCCGAACTGCGCGCGGCCCTCGGCGCACGCCCCGTCCACATCATCCCAGTCATCGAAACGACCGCAGCACGCCCACGCGGGAATGACGATACGGAGATCGGAAGCGCGGAGACTTTTCGGCTGATCGGCATTGATCTGATCGGCATACAAAATCTGCGCGAAGAGGATACTTCGACCGAACCGATTCGCGAAACTTGGTCGGGCGGGGTCGGAAATTTGAGCGCGATTTTCGTCAGTCCCGCGCTACCCGAAAAGCCGGGCGACAAACTGCCACTCCTCATCGACGACCGCCTCGTCTCGCTCGAAATCGCCGGGCACATCCCCACGCGCCGCAACGAACCCGCCGCGCCCGCGTCGCTGATGATCATGGACCTTCCCGCTGCGCAGGCGCTCACCGAGCGGCGCGGACAAATTGATCGCGTGGAGTTTCTCATCGAGGCCGGACCAGATCGCGCCGCGCGGCGCACGGAAGCCGCGCGCATCGTGGCCGACGCCGCGCAAGGCCGCTGGCGCGTGGAGACGAGCGCGGATCGGCGCGAAAGCGGCGCGATGATGACGCGCGCCTTTCGCCTAAATCTCACGGTCCTTTCCCTCATCGCACTCATCGTCGGGCTATATCTCATCTACCAGGCGCTCGATGGTGCAGTGCTACGACGGCGGCAGGAGATCGCAATTCTGCGTTCACTCGGCGTGGAAGAGCGCACCATCCAGCGCGCATGGCTGCTGGAATCTCTGCTCGTCGGCGCACTCGGCGGGACGCTCGGCGCGTTGCTCGGCTGGGCGGGCGCACAGTTCGCGGTGCGGTTCGTCGGGCGCACGGTGAACGCACTTTACTTCGCCAACTCCGCCGATTCGGCGCAACTGCACTTCGGTGAATTTGCGTGGACGCTGGCGCTCTCGATCCTCGCCAGCATCGCTGCCGGTTGGGCTCCCGCCCGCACCGCCGCCCAGATGCCGCCCGCGCAAATGATCAGCCGCTACCACACCACCGGCCCCGGCCCGCGCGTCCTGCGCAGCCGTCTCTTCGCAGTCGCGCTACTCGTGCTCGGAGCCATCGCCGCGAAGTTGCCCGCGCTCCATTTGGAAGGCGGCGCGCGGATCGCACTCGGCGGATATTTCGCAGCAGCCGCGTGGCTTTTCGCGGGCGGAATCGTGAGCGGCCACCTCCTGCGCGGACTCGGTGTGCTGGTGCGTCCGTTGGGAAATCTCTCGCCGCTCGCCCGACTCGCCGTTTCCCATCTCGCGCCCCCGTCCGGCCGCCATCGACTCGCCGCCGCGAGCCTCGCCTGCGCCATCGCGATGACCGCTGGCATGGCCATCCTTGTCGGCAGTTTCGAGCGCACCATGCAGCAGTGGATCGCCACCACTTTCCAAGCCGATCTCTACCTCTCCAGCGCAGGAGCCCAAAGCGCCTCCAGCCAAAATCGCATAATGCCCGCCACATGGCAGCGACTAGCCAGCGACCCCGCCGTCGCCGACGCAAATGTGCTGCACGCCGCCGACGTAGTTTTCCCCGGAGGCAAGGCGATGGTGATTGGGGTGAATACGCAGTTCGATCGCCGGCAGGGCACGGTCGCCTGGCTCGGTGGAACTCCGACCCAATGGCCGGATGAAGGCGATTTCACCTTTGTCAGCGAAGCTTTCGTCGAGCGTTTCCGCCTAGGACGCGGCGACCTGTTAAACGTGCCGACACCCAGTGGCCCGCGCACCTTGCGCATCGTCGGCATCTTCGCCGACTACGCCAGCGAACGCGGCAGCGTCCTCATCGACCGCGCGAAATTTATCGAGTGGTTCCGCGATGACGCCGCCCGGAGTGTCATCCTAAAACTGCGCGATCCCACCGCCGCCGAAAGCCTGCGCACCAAATGGCTCGCCGAAAATCCCGGCCTCCAGATTTTCACCAACGGCCACCTGCGCACCGAAATCCTCCGCATCTTTCGCCAAACCTTTTCCATCACCTACGCCCTCGAAGCCATCGGCGTCTGCGTCGCCGTATTAGGTCTCGCCCTCACACTAATCAGCGTATTACTCGACCGACAGGCCGACCTAACTACCCTCCGCGCATTAGGAGTCTCACGAAGAGGCATCGCCATCAGCGCCGCGATGGAAGGCCTCGGCACCGCGCTCGCCGGCCTGCTGGCCGGCCTCGGCGCGAGCCTACTGCTGGGCTGGCTGCTCATCCACGTCATCAACAAACAAACCTTCGGCTGGACGCTCCTCCTTGGCGTGCCCGTCTCCGCACTAGCGATGCTATCATCCCTCGTGCTAGTCGCCGCACTCATCGCCGCCGCGCTGGTCGGCTACTGGGGCGCGGGTCTTCCCGCGGATCGCGAAGAATGAAAGCCATGCGCCCCCTGCTCTGCCTCACCGTCGCCTTCGCGTCCGCACTCGCCGCCGACCCGGCCAAGACTCCCGACGGCTACGCGCTTCCGCAAGCTGGTCGTCAGTTTGTTTTCCCGCGCGACCACGGTAGCCATCCCGAGTTCAAGATCGAATGGTGGTATCTCACCGGTCATCTCTACGCAGAAGACGGACGCCGCTTCGGCTTGCAAGCGACCTTCTTCCGTCGCGCGGATGGGACCACAGAAAAGGGAAATATCTACCTCGCGCACATGGCGCTGCTGGATGTGAAAAGTGGGCGCTTCATCCACCAGGAACGGCTCAATCGCGAAGGCTGGGATGCCAGCGCGGCCATCGGCTCATTGGACGTAAAGTGCGGCCCGTGGTCGCTGCGGATGGATCACGCCGGCCTCATCTATGTGGCGGGCTCTATTCGTGCGGAGGCATCCTTTCAGTTAGACCTAAAGCCCGCAAAGCCACTCGTCGTCTTCGGTGAAAACAGTGTCTCGCGCAAAGGAGCGGACCCATCGGCGGCCAGCCACTACCTCACTTTCCCAAGACTGGAAGCCCACGGCACGCTGACCCTCGGCGCGGAAAAGATCTCCGTGCGTGGCGAAATGTGGATGGATCACGAAATGAGCAGCAGCCAGCTCGATGAAAGTCAGGTCGGTTGGGATTGGGCATGCCTGCAATTACGCGATGGACGCGAAGCGATGGTCTATCGCATGCGTCGAAAGGATGGAACATCCGATCCTTTCTCGACCCTCGCGTGGATCAATCCCGCCGGTTCCGTGCAACAGGTCAGCGCG
>JANLQB010000478.1:0-2630 GCA_031367565.1 Verrucomicrobiota bacterium | reverse complement strand
ACCCGCGACCGCACGCGGCAGTGCCTTCAGGGCGATGGCGAGGGTCCCTTCCTCATTAAAGCAGGGGATTTGGATGATGAGTTTCTTCACTTTGCAGGGATGCGGCGTTCCTCGCTATGAAGCAGCTTGCCCGTCTTGCGGCGAGCGCCAATTCCGCCCAGCAGCGGATTGACAAAGGGTTCGCGGGCTATTGCAGTTTGCGCCTATGCCCTTCCATCCCCCGCGTCAGCGCGCGCTGTACGCTGTCTTTTTTTCCATCTGTGCCGTGAGCGGGCTGGATGCGCGCGAGCCGTCCATGAAGTCTCCGCCCGCCGCCATCAATCCAGCACTGAACACCAAGGATCGCGTGGGGAAGATCGGCGCGAATCGCTACTACACGCCGTCGAATCAGATTCTCACCCCGGCGGGGATTCAGGTGGAGCTGCCGGGAATTCGTCCGCAGGCCATCGCGCTGAGCCCCGATGGAAAACTGCTCGTCACTACGGGCAAGACGAATGAAGTCATCGTCCTCAATCCGAAGACGGGCGCGCTTTTGCAAAAGGTGACGTTTCCCGGCAAGCCTGTCCCCACTGAGGCGACCGATGATCCCGCGCATGCGGCGGACGGAGGCGGGGTGAAAACGAAGCCAGACTCTGGCGCGCAACTGAGTTTTACCGGACTGATTTTTTCCCCAGATGGGACGCGGATTTACGTCTCGAATGTGAATGGTGACATCAAGGTCTTCGGCGTGGATGCGGGGAAGGTGACAGCGTTGCGGCTGATTGTATTGCCAGAGGCAAAAGCGCCGAAACGCAAAGCGGAGATTCCATCGGGGCTCGCAGTGTCGCGCGATGGGCGGCTGCTTTACGTGGCGATGAATCTGGCGAACAAACTCGCTGAGATCGACACGACGAGTGGCGTAGTTTTGCGCACTTGGGATACGGGTGTTGCTCCATTCGACGTAGCGCTCGCGGAAGGGAAAGCCTACGTGAGCAATTGGGGCGGGCGGCGTCCAGGTAAAGGTGATCTCGTGGGCCCGGCGGGGCAGGGGATGACGGTGCGGGTCGATCCTGTGCGGCACATCGCGAATGAAGGCACGGTGACGATCGTGAATCTCGCGGATGGCAAAGTGAAGGCGGAGCTATTCGTGGAATTGAAACCCGGCGCGCTCGCGGTGTCGCCGGATGGGCGCTACGTCGTGGTCGCAAATTCCGGCAGCGATACGCTGAGTGTGATCGACGCGAAGACCGACGCGATCGTGGAGAAAATCTGGACGCGTCAGCCGACGGATCTTTTCAGCGCCACGCCCAACGCGCTCGCTTTCGACAAAAGCGGCCAGCGGCTCTTCGTTTGCAATGCGACGCAAAATGCGGTCGGCGAAATCCTTTTCGACGCGGCGGATAAGGGATCGACACTGCTCGGGCTGATCCCGGTCGGGTGGTTTCCCGGTGCGGTCGTTCACGATCCGACGCGGAACCAAATCTGTGTGGGAAACATCAAAGGCATCGGCTCGACGAAGAAGTTGAAGGTCGGCGAGAAGCCGAAGTTTAGTTCGAAAGACTACTTTGGCACCGTCTCGATCGTGGCGGTGCCCGATCCAAAAACGCTGGCGACTTTCACGGCGGTGTCTTTCGCGAATATCCGGCAGGAAACATTCGAGCAGGCGAAGTTGCCCGCGCGTCCCGGCCAGCCCGCGCGGCCCGTGCCGGAGCGGGTCGGCGAGCCGAGCGTGTTTAAGCACGTCATCTATATCATTAAAGAAAACCGCACTTACGATCAGGTGCTCGGTGATGTGAAGACGGGGAATGGCGATCCGACGCTTTGCACTTTTGGCGAAGCCTACACGCCGAATCAGCACAAGATCGTGAAGGAGTTCGTGCTGCTGGATAACGCCTATTGTTCAGGCATTCAGAGTGCCGATGGCCATCAATGGACCGGTAGCGCGATCACGACAGACTACGTGGAGCGTCAGCACGCGGGCTGGCCGCGGAGCTATCCGAATATGAAGACGGAGGATTCGATGGATGCGCTCGCGTATTCACCGACGGGTTTTATCTGGGACAATGCCTTGAAGCACGGGCGCAGTGTTCGCAACTACGGCGAGGCCTGCGTTTCCGATTGCGGCTGGACGGATAAGACGCGGAAAGGGAAGCCGAAGTGGAAGGATTATTTCGACGAGCTGGCGGCGAAGACGGGCCAGATCGCTATTCGCTGTAAACCCGGGATCGAGTCGCTGCGATCCATCTCAGATCTAAATACAGTTGGCTGGGATATGGGCGTGCCGGATGTCGTGCGGGCAGCGCGTTTCATCGATGAACTGCATGAGTTTGAGAAGACCGGGAATCTTCCGCAATTCATCATCATGCTCCTGCCGAATGACCACACGGGCGGCACCGGCGCGGGCACGCCAAAACCTGGCGCGCAAGTAGCGGACAACGATCTCGCGATGGGGCAAATCGTGGAGGCTTTGTCGCATAGCAAATTTTGGCCGGAGACCTGCCTGTTTGCGGTCGAGGATGATCCTCAGAATGGTTGGGATCATGTGAGTGGTTACCGGACGACTTGTTATGTCGTGAGTCCTTACACGAAACGCGGCGCGGTCGTGGGGACGCAATACAATCAAACCAGCATCATCCGCACGATGGAACTGA
>JANLQB010000363.1:0-3939 GCA_031367565.1 Verrucomicrobiota bacterium | reverse complement strand
CGTTGATGCCATAGCTCACCGGCACGCCGGGCTCCTTTTGCAGATCAGGCCGGTCCCCGGTCACCTTGTCGAAAGGCGAACGAAACGATTTCCAGCCCGGGATATATCGGGGGTTCAACATGCGCGGCCACGCCGTATCATCCTTGCCCTCTTTCGGGAATAACTGGTCGTCGTGATCGTTCAGATACGCCACAAGCCCGACTCCGATTTGCCTCAGATTGCTCGCGCAATTGATCGCGCGACTGCGCTCCTGGACTTTGCTGAAAACAGGGAGCGCGATGCCGGCCAGAATGGCGATAATGGCGATGACGACGAGGAGTTCGATGAGGGTGAATGCGGAGCGTTTCATGGAATAGGAGGATGCCCGGTAGAGGGTGCGGCGGAAACTAGGGCGCGAATTTGAGACTGTCGAGTGCTCAATGGCGGGGAGAAAGTGTTGCGCGTCGTGTTTCTGCGATTGCAAATCGCAACCGTCGGAATACCAAACTCACCACCCTATGAAAAACCACCGTCCCCTCACGACCAAGACGCTCAACCGATTCGGAGTCCTGCTGCTCGGCCTCGCCGCGCTCGCCTCGACGCCGGTTCTTGCTGCCGAGTTGAAATTTGCCATCACGCCGAATTTCTTCGAGACCACGCCAGACGCCCAGCCACTCGGCCCGTGCCACGGCGGACTCGTGATCGACAAGGCAGGCAATCTGTATGTCACCACCGATACCCCGCGCGGCATCGTCGTCTTTTCACCGGGTGGAAAATTCGTGCGCGCCTTTGGACCCACGAAGATTCACGGCTTGGAGATTCGCGAGGAAAACGGCGCGGAAGTCATCTATGCCGCGCGTCCTTCCGAGCACGAAGTCATCAAGCTCAAGATGGACGGCACGCAGGAATGGGCGATCAAGTTTCCGGCGGAGGCTGGCATCTATAAAGAGGAGAAAAATTTCAATCCATGTGCCGTGACCGTGGGGCCGGATGGCTCCATCTTCGTGGCGGATGGCTATGGTGCTAACTATATCCTGAAATTCGACAAGGATCGGAAGTTTGTGAAAGCCTTCGGCGGGCCGGGCGAGGAGGAAGGTCACTTCAATACCTGCCACGGTATCGCGCTCGATCCGCGCGGGGAAAAGCCGCTGCTGCTCGTGTGCAATCGCAATAGCAACCGCATCGAGCACTGGGATCTCGATGGTAACTTTGTGAAAGTCATCCAACGCGATCTACGGATGCCTGCCGCCGTGCATATCCGGGGCGACTACGCCGTCTTCCCTGAGCTCCAGGGCCGCGTAACGGTCATCGACAAATCCGGCGCGATCGTCGCGCAACTTGGCGACAACCCGAACCCGCGCCAGCGCGCCAACTACGGCCTTGCCCCGGATCAATGGAAGGAAGGCATCTGCAACTCCCCGCACGGTGCGTCCATCGATAAGGATGGCAATGTGCTCGTCGCCGAGTGGACCCAGTTTGGCCACCTCCACAAGTTCACCAGGCAGCCGTAAAAAGTTCGCTCACTCGGTCTCCGGCCTGAGCGGAAGCCAGTTCCCGAGCCAGTCGAATCGCTGCAAACAGTGGAAGCGTTTTTTGTAGTCGTAGTGACTGGGCTCGATCGTCGCGTAGCCGAGATACAAAAAGCGCCGCCCCGCTGCGCGCGCGAATTCGATCTCTTGTAAAAGCGTAAAGATCCCCGGACTTCGCCGCGCCGCGTCTGGCTCAAAGATCGCATAAACACTGGACGCCGCCTCGCGACCCAGATCGAGATAACTAATCGCGATCAAACGATCCCGCTCCCAGACTTGAATCTCGCGACACTCGCAAGGAGTCGTGGATGGGGCAGTCTCCGGCATAAAATCGCGCAGCGTCTCCGGCACGTTGGAAGCAAAGCGCGCCTTGTGCCGATGAAACATCGCTTCCCGCAGCCCATCCACGATCGCCGGAGCGATTCGCACGATCAGGTCCGCACCCTGTCGCAAAACGCGCCGCTGACTTTTTGAAAGCTGAAACTCCGCGAGGTCGATCCGCAGAGGAATGATCCGCTGCCACGATCCGCCTTCCGCGACCGACACGCTGTATCGAAAAAAGCGCGAGCCAAAATGCCGCCATCCATTTGCCCACAGCACATCCATCAGCGGTGGTTCCGCAGCGGGAAGATTGCCTTCTTCGAAAATGAGCGGAGGAAACTCCATCGCGTGAGCTTTTGGCTGCACTATCCGCGATCGAAGAGCCGGGCCAGCCATCCGCGATCAAGGTCGGGATCAGCCGCGCACGCCGCTGCCGGAGCGCGAACCTTGCAGCGTCGCACTAGTAAATGCTTCAGAGCGCCCGTGGTTTTTTCGATCGCAAAGGTTTGCTCCGCAAATTGCCGGGCGCGCGCTCCGAGGCGATTTGCGAGCAGGGGATCGGCCAGAAGTTTTTCGATGGCTGATGCGAGAGCGAGCGGGTCTTTGGGGGAAACGAGGAAGCCGGTTTCGCCGTCGATGATCATCTCCGGGATGCCCGCGATCCGTGTGGCGACGACCGGCATTTCTGCCAGCATCGCCTCGACGATGACCGTCGGCAGATTGTCGCTCCCGCCGCCGGCTTCCGGCACGCTTGCCAGCGCGAAGACATGCGAAGATGCGAGCAGTTTGCGCACTTCGGCTTGTGGCTTCGGACCCAGCAGACGCACGAGATTGCCGAGATTCGCGCGTTCGATGCGGGTTTGCAGGATGGTGTCGAGCGGCCCGCCGCCGACGAGAGCGCACTCAAACGTCCGCCCGCGGTCCCGCAATATCCGGCACGCTTCGATGAGATCGGCGAAGCCTTTTTTCTCCACGGACCGCCCGACGGAGACGATGCGTGGGACCGTGCCCGTTGGTGAGCGTGGCGCGAATCCATCGGTCGCGACGCCATTAAAAACCCGCACGATCCGCCCGCGCGCGAAGGGATATTTTCCCTCCATCCAGCGGCGTGCAAAATCCGTCTCGGTGACGATCAGTCGGGCACCGCGGACGAGCATTTCGTTCGTGATGGGGAAGTCGTTGTCGCAGAAAATGTCGTTCGCGTGCCCGGTGAAACTGTAGGTGAAACCGAAGAGCTTTTTCAGCATCCACGCCGTGCGCGCAGCTATGCCGCCGAAGTGTGCGTGGACGTGTTTTATCCCGCGCTCGCGCAGCTTCGGCCCGAGCCAGGCGGCTTCAAAGACACGATTCGAGTCCGGCTTCTTTCGCCATTCGGCCACGGTGCGGCTTACGCTGGAATCTGCGCGACCTTCCGCGATCTGCGCGTCGATTGCCGCCCGCATCGTGTCGGCTTCGGGCAGGTAGAAAATGTCGGCATTGATCTGCCCGGCGACATCACCCGCGTCGTCAGGGCGTCGGATCGAGACCAGCCACGGGTCCATGCCCTGCCGCACCATTTCCGCTGCTTCGCGATGGACGAATGTCTGGACGAACGAAGGGAAGCGTTCGTAGAGATAGGCGAAGGAATTCATCGCGGAGAAATCCGAAATCCGAAATCCGAAATCCGAAACAAACTCGAAAGATTGGCAATGAGGGGGAAAAAGGCGGTCGCGGAGGCCCGTGCCCATCTGTTTTCAACCACTTCACTCATTTCGGATTTGTCTCGGATTTCGTGCTTCGGATTTTCCGATTTCGCGCGCTTCATCATAAAAATCCTCCAGCCGCGTGATTTGTTTCGCCTGCTCAAACTCTTCCCGCACCGAGCGCGAGGCCGCCTGGCCGAGGATGTAAAGGTGCGCGCTGTCCGCCGTGATCGCTTTCAAGGCCGCATGCAGTGCCGCCGGATCGCGCTCCGGCACCAGCAGGCCGGTGCGCTGGTGCGACACCGCTTCCGGGATTCCGCCATGCGTCGTCGCCACCACGGGCAGACCGGTCGCCATCGCTTCGAGCATCGAATTCGGCACGCCTTCCTGATTCATATCTGGCGGCATTTCGCTCGGGTGAAGGAAGA
>JANLQB010000362.1:0-6698 GCA_031367565.1 Verrucomicrobiota bacterium | reverse complement strand
TTCAAGCAAGCCAGTGCCCCGCTTCACGTTCACCGTTCCAGTACCGCGCGCGTCACCGTTCGCATTGGAAAGCGTTATATTCAGCGCTGCGTCGCTGCTCGCGACATATTGCACCCGCACAGGAATAAGCGCGGACGCGGTGCTCGTCGGGGGTGCCGCGATGATACTGGTAAATGGTGCGACTTCGCGCGCGACTGGGTCTGGACCGGTGTGACGCGCGAGGGCATTCATAAAAGTGCCGCCGGTCGGTGTGAGGAATATACTCCAGCGATAGGGTGTGCCGTCGATGAGCACCTGGTTGAGAACGAACGAGACTGGAACCGTGCTGGTCCCGGCCGGGATGGCGAAACGCGCGCCACCCTTGAAGTTGAAAGCCTGATCCAGCAAGTCCACTTCGAGATCACACGCGTCTTGCGCGGTCACTTTGAGAACAGCGGAGACATTTCCGGTGAGTGGAAGAAGGGCAGGAAGGTCGGTGGGAATGATGCTGTTGGCGTTTTGGGCCGCGTTGAATTCGTGCGCGGTCAGAAAGTAAGGCTGCCCGTTTCGCAGTGTCTGAATCGCGCTCAAGAAGGCATTTCTGACGAGCGGGTTGGCGGAAGCCCGCCAGTCCACAAACTGATTCTGGGCCTCGCCCTCCCGCTTGTAGTGGTCAAACCAGTTAATACATTTCAGCTTCGGAAATGTGCTCGCGACATCCGGGCCGTCCGCGCTCGCTCCCGAGATATTGTAGAGTTGCCGAAACCACGCCTGTTTCATCGCCACCTCATTCGCGCCCGGCTGCTGCGTGTTGTAAAAGGCGGAGGTCTCCGCGATGACGAGGGGCTTGTTGTGGACACCATCGGAGCAATAGCGCGGATAAAACCAGCGCGAATAGCTAGCGGGCACGCCGGGGCCGGTGGCGTTCATAACGCTGGCGAACTCGCCCCCGTAGGGTGACTCGTTCTCCAGCCAGGGATAGTTCAAACCCCAGTGATAGAGCGTCAGGCCAACCCAATCGACAGCGGCATCACCTGGATAAAACGGCTCGAACATATCATCCGCACTAGTTAGCGCGCCATCGTGATTCGTATCCAGTTCGAGAAAATTCGGGGAGCCCGGAGTGGGAGAGTAAGTGCCCGTGCCGAACGGGTAGCCAATTCCGTTGTTCGGCGTCCATAACATCGCCGTCCGAATTGTCTTCGTATGCACTGCGGAAGCCAGGAGCTGGAAAGTTTGCCGATACAGTGCGGGCTGTTGCCCCCAGGCATACCAGTTGCCATTCATCTCGTGGGCAAAGCGCACCATGATTCCACCAAGGCCTTGCCCTTCTTTTTGCCCACAGAGATCGGCAAAGTCATTGCAGTTCGCGGCTGTGACGGCAGACAGCCCGTTAAAAGGTTCCAGTGTTAGCACCGCGATACCGCCGATCGCGCGGACTTGGTCGAGGAATTCGGAGACGTTTTGACGTGCGGAGGCGTCCAGTGGGAATGAGTAAAAGCGCGAAAACACGGCGGGTGTGAGGCCCAGTCTGGCACTGAGAGAGTTAGGCGTATCCTCCTCGGCAAGCAACATGCCGATGTAACATCCATTCGCGGGTTCCAACCGCTCCAGAGCCTTTGCCATTGACGCGAAAAGACACGTCAGCGCGAGAAGGCTCGCGAGCGCGCGTAGGAAGAGGGTTTTCATCTGGCTTCCGCGAGCGGATACATGCGGATGCCGGCCCGGAAATACTCCCACCCGGCCATGAGTTCGCTCTTCGGTTTGGAGTCCCACTGACCTGGATGGCAGTAGAGTTCGGTGATCATATTTCGGTAAAGGTGAAGCGGTAGTTCCGGGAGGGAGAGGTGAATCTGTCCATCCTGTGTGTCGGCGAGGATGCGCACGGGAAGTCGCTCGATTGCCAGAGTTGGGATGGTGAGGAAAGCGTGATTGGGGAATTCACAGGAGGGATTGTGGCGGGCGATGGTGACTTCATCTTCGGATAAAGCCGATGTCGCGCCACGGACGAGACCGTCTTTCCACTCGAGTTCAAAGTCGAGTTGCTTCTCGAAGTGGCGGCAGCGGCTCGTGTGGGTGACATCCATCGAGACGAGGGTGCAAACCCAGAGAATGCTCATATTGGAAAGGGTGAAAAAGAGGACGACCCAAAAGGCCTCGCGCTGCTCCAGATGTCGGTGTGCGGCGAGGGCGTAGGCGATGCCGAGGACGTGGAGGAGGAGAAGGAAGATGAAGGGCGACGCAATCTGCCAGTTCACCGTAACGCGACTGGTGCGATGGGCTTTGTTGGTCACGCGGAACCCTGCGCCGAAAGGGTTAAAGATACTCTTCAGGACGGTGAGCCCCATCGTCGGTGCGAGAAAGGCATCATACATTTCCGACCAGAAGGCGGACCGCATCCGCAGGGTTAGCCATGAATACAGGAAGTAGTATCCGATGGTAAACGGCATCCGGTAGAAGATCATCTCATACACGGTCATATTCATGACGAGCACGCCGCCGAAGAGGAAAAACAGTGGCAGGATCAGCGTCAGGAAATTGCAGATGCTGCCGAGGTAGTAGAGAATCGACGCCATGTGCAGCGCGCGCTGTTTCCACCCCAGGCCGCGGATGCGAAATGGATGGGTGCTGGCGAACATGCCTTGCAAGGTGCCTTGGGCCCAACGCGCCCGTTGCTGGACGAATTCGCCGCAGGTGTCGGCAGCCATGCCGGCGGAGAGGGCTTCGTTTAGATAGTAGAGCTTGTAACCGGCGGCCTGCATCTTGATGGAGGTGGCCCAATCTTCGGTGATGGTTTCCGTCGGGATGCCGCCGACGGCTTCGATCGCGGTGCGCCGGGCGATGAAACAACTGCCGTGGCAGACGATCGCATTTGCGGAGTCGCGCGCGGGCTGGAGGGTGCGGAAGAAGAGCTTCTGTTCGTCTTCCAGCGCGTGCTCGAGGCCGAGATTCCGGGTGACGGCGTCGTCGTTGTAGAAATTCTGCGGCGTTTGGACCATGGCCACTTCCGGGTCGCGGAAGAAACCCGCGGTGCGGGCGATGAAGTCTCGGGTAGGCATGAAGTCAGCGTCGAAGAAGACGATGAGTTCGCCGGTGCTGTGCTGCATCGCGTGATTGAGATTTCCAGCCTTGGCGTGCCTATTGTCCGGGCGATCAAGGTATTTGCAGCCTAGTTCCTCGGCGAGCATGCTCATCTGCGGGCGGCGCATGTCGTCCAGGAGCCAGATGGTCATGTTTGGGTAGTCCATCGCCTGACAGGCGACGATGCTGCGGCGCAAGAGTTCCACCGGCTCGGAGTAGGTGGCCAGATAGACATCCACGCTTGGTAGGTATTCGCCGGCCTTGATCGCACGTTCGGAGTCGTCTGCTTCCTTTGAGCGGTCGGTGACGTGCAGCATCGAGAAGTTTCCGATCGCGATGCGGGCGTGGACGACTAGCTCGGACAGGAAAAAGGTGACGCTGACGATGCCATTGGCGACCGTGTCGAAGCTCAAAGTCCAAGTAAGGCGGAAGACTAGATAGCAGACTTGGAAGATGAGGAAGATCGACGCAACCGGCAGGCGGACCCAGTTTGGCGGGCGATCCCAGAGCAACTGAAGCACGAGCGCGAGTCCGCCCATGAAGGCGGTCGGGAGACACGCGATCAGAAGCGGGGAATTTTCCGTGACCGTCCACAGATTCCGATGCGTCCAGACCGTAAAGGCGGCCCAGCTTCTAAGTGAGAGATCCCACGCCGCTTCCGGCCAATAGGTGAGCACCACTACGCCAGCCGCGAGGAAGCTAATGAAGAGTGTCCACTCCCAGGCAAAGACGTGCGGCCTTTCGGCGGCTTCCGCCTTTCTCATTGCTTGAGCAATTCGAGGGCGACGCTGCGACCAACTCCGTAAAACTCGGAGGCAGGGAAAGGATTCGCAGTTTCCAGGTGGACGCGGATCGCGATGCGACGCTGGGTAAATTCGCCCGGTGCGACTGCGCCGGAGTTTCCCACGGGCACGCGACCCACGCCAGCGCGCACCGATTCCACGCGGCCTTGAAGGATACGCTGGTCATCCAGCAGGCGGACGGCGACTTGCATCCCGACAGCGAATTTTCCCGCGTGCCGCTCCGGCAGATAGGCATCCACCCAGACGTGTTTCGGGTCGATAAGTTGCAGCGCGGTCTCGTGGGGCTGGACGAAGGCCCCATCCTGGGTTGGCGCGGCCCAGACCACGCCGTCGAAAGGCGCGTTCACCGTCATCGAGTGAAGCGCGGTCGCCTGCTTTTCCAGCGCGGCGCGGCGTTTCTCAGCGAGCTCCAGTTGCTCGCGGCGTTTCGCGGCGCTCGATTTTGCGGACGTGATTTTCACTTCCTCCTCCATGAACTGCACCTGCGACATCAGCTTCTCGCGATTCATCGTCGCGGCACGTTGGTAGATTTGCTCCATCTTCGGTAAACGCGCTTCCACCTCTTCGCATTCAGCGCGGAGGCGCTCCACGGTTTCCTCCATGCGATTCAGTTCCGCCGCCATCGGAGTGTTCGCGAATTGCGGGTTGTCGATGTGGAGCAGGGGAGTGCCCGCGTCCACGACCGTGCCGGGTTCGACATTTTGCATGTGCAGCGCACCCGCGATTGGCGCGCGCAACGGGATGATTTCCGCGTTGATGTAAGCCTGATCACTCACGACGACCGTCAGCGCGCGCCATCCGAGAAAGCCGATCCCGCCGAGTAGCGCCGCCGCGAGGAGCAATCGGAATGTCCGAAAAAATGTTCGGCGTGCGGAACCGCCTTTTGCCGTTTTTGGCACCACCTTGACCTGCATGTGCATGGCTTATCCTTTCTGTTTTGCGAAGGCGAAGGCCGCTCGTGGGACGGCGTTTTGGGTGACGGTGAAGCGTTCCATTCGTGTGGCAGTAATTATGGAAGATATAAGCAAGGCGCTCGCCACCCAGGGGTAAAAATTGCAGCCCGACCGGCATTTTTTGCTGAAACAGGGCTTCGCTGCCGGGCGGCCGGCACTCATCTTCTCCGCTCCATTCCTCACACCATTTCCGCTCTCGCTCCGAAACGAGTTCGTGCTTCTGCGGAACGGGTGGGCACGGAGCGGCTACTTTCGCCGCAGGGTTCGCCGGATCGCGTTTGGAAAAAGCGCATCCACGGCACGGCTAGGCGGTGGGCGAGTTCCGTGTCGCCAACCCAGCGCGTCTGGTCTTCGATCCTAGCGATCGTGTCGCGTCCGATGTCTCACCCCATCAACGGGCACTTCGCCGGAAGAGCCACACTTGGAGACCGACGATGTTGCGCTGCGATTTCGGCATGGTGCGCTTCACTCGATCCCGCCGAGCAGCGTATCCCAATTGCAATCGAGAGCATGGCGGAGGCCGATGACGCTCGGCGAGCGACGCTCTAAACTGCGTCTCCGTCCGCGTCTCGTAATAGAAACTCGGGATGCTCGTTTCGACGTAGATCAGCGCGCTCACGGCGTCATTTCTTCAACCGAAAGAACGCCTTGCTGGTCGGTGAAATGTCGAAGGTCTGCGTGTGAAAATAATCCGCATCCACTGGCGCGGCGTTCATCGGCTGCCAACCATTGGGATTCGACAAATCCGTCGTGGCTTCCAGCGTCCAGTCCACTCCCGAGAGCGGCCATGAAACGGTCAACTGCGGCCCGGCAATCTCAAGTTCCAGTTGCGGCTTTGGCGGGATGTAAAACTCAATGTTTCGGATGCTCAACTTACCCATCGGCGGTCCATTCGAGCCATTTAGCGCAAACACAAGCTGCACGTCCTGATTGCGAGAATCGGACACCAGAATCACGGGCGTGCCGTTCCACTCGCCGTCCTCCACGTATTTCGCCTCCATCGTATAGTTGTTCTCCGTCCCTATCCCCATTGTCATGAAATCGTCCACCGCCGTCCCCTCCATTTTGTATTCAAACGACACGCCTACCGCCTCATTCGGCACATGCACCGGGATGATCGTATAGGCCGCCGTCTCCGGCGCACCCGCAGCGCTGGTGATCGCCATCGCCCGCATCGGCACATGGAGTTGCTGCGGCTGCGGTGCGCCCGGCTGGATGCTGAAATTCAGAGTCCAGCTTGCCTGCTGATTGCCGGAGATCGTTTGCTCCGGTGAAAGAATGTAGGCAGCCGTCGATTGGCTCGTCCCCACAAATACCGGCGTGCCTTTTGGGGCTGAAAAGCCTTCTTCAAAGTTCGCCAGCATATTTCCAAAATACTGAATCCCGTCGAGATAGGCAGCTCCGACCTTCGTGGTGACTGCACTCGCTTTCTTGTAAACGTAGTTCCCTGCTGCACTCACTTGCTTTACCGCATATTTGCCGCCCGCGTCGATTCCCTGCGCGGCCTTTAGCGTGGGATAGGCAACGACCCGACCCCAACTCGCCGCTTCCGCCTCGACCACGTTGATCTTGTTCACCGTCATTTCCGAGCCATTCAGATCAAGGCTTTGGAGATAGTAGCTCGGGGCCATTGGCCCTTGAAACAAGGTATTCCTTTCGGATGACCAACGATGCCCCATGTAACTTTCTGTCGGATGAGTGATCGTATCCTGATACCATTCGTAAGCATAGCCGTGCGGGTCGAAAGCCACGTTCACATAGTTCTTCCGCCACAACATCACGGTCACCGCCTCGGCATGGAGAAAGCCAACTTCGCTCACGTAGTTGTCGATCCATCCCCAGTTTTTAGGAATCACTTCCACCCGGAAGTTGTTAAGCTGCT
>JANLQB010000347.1:0-3265 GCA_031367565.1 Verrucomicrobiota bacterium | reverse complement strand
AGCGTGATCGTCTGCGCCGTGTTCAAGACCGCCGTGTCGTTGAGGCCCGGCGTGCCGCTGTCCTGATCCCAGTTCCGCGGATTGAACCAACTCGTGTCCCCGCCTGCGCCGCCGTCCCAGATATACGTGCTACTGAGCGCGGGGGCGGCGGAGAATTCCGACGTGCTGCCCGTGGAGTTCGCATCGGCGATCGCTTTTCGCAGCGAGCCGTTCCCGGAGTCGCCCACGTTCGTCACCAGGAAGGTCGCCGGCGCGATCCGCTGCTCCAGCGCTTCGATGCCCGTGAGTTCGCGCCGGGTCCGTGCTCGATCCATGGCAACGTGAAGCGTTCGGCGGGGCAGGAGCGAAAGGATTCTTTTCATAGATGGAAAACGGCAAAATATCGCAAGACCGGCGTTCTAGTGTTTCTGAAAAGTTTCAACGACGGGTCAAGGCATAAGCGTCTGTCGAATGTTTTTGTGCGCGCATTAGACTCGCCCGGATGCACACGCAGAGTCCGGTCTCGAGCATCTGGAAAATGTCCTCATTTTTCCAGAAATTCATCTTGTCACCCTTCAGGTCGTGTGCCAGTTTCGCGCCCCTTTTCAAAACAGGGATAACTTTATGTCATACGCAGTCATCAAAACAGGCGGCAAACAATACAAGGTCGCACAAGGCGACGTGATCGAAGTCGAGAAAATCGACGGCGATGCGGGTGCCGAAATCATTTTCTCCGAAGTCCTCCTCACCGGCGCAGGCGCTGGCGTGAAGACGGGCGGCACTCTTGGGAGTGCTTCCGTTACCGCCGAGATCGTCGAGCAGAAGAAAGGCGAAAAACTCATCGCCTTCAAATATAAGCGCCGGAAAGGCTATCACCGCACCGTCGGTCATCGCCAAAAGTTGACCAAGGTGAAGATCAAATCCATCGCCGCCTAATCGGGCGCGTCTTTCAACTACCAACTCTCCACTCTCAACCTCTGTATGGCTCATAAAAAAGGTCAGGGCTCAGTCAAAAACGGACGCGATAGCGTATCGAAGCGTCTCGGCGTCAAAAAATTCGGCAGCCAAACTGTCATCGCCGGCAACATCATCATCCGCCAGCGCGGCACGAAGTTCCTGCCCGGCAAAGGTGTCGGCCTTGGTCGCGACTACACGATTTTCGCCCTCATCGACGGTAAAGTCCGTTTTGACTACGGCAGCCGCCGCGTAAACGTCGATCCAATCGCCGTTGCCTCCGCAAACTAAGCGCTAAACAATTTCCCTTCAGGAAGAAGCACTTCGGTTTCCCGACCGAAGTGCTTCTTTTCTTTTATGGGTGTCAGTTCGCGGACAAGTAAAGCGGCGAAAGCCCGCGTTCATTTACCTCATCCTGAATTCCATCCATCATTTCGTCGATGAATAGCCCCGCTCTCCATTTCGCCCTCACCGCCGCATCTACGATTGCCTTACTCGGTTCAGGATGCGGTTCCGGTCAGGGGCTTTCCGCGAAGCCCGGCTCATTCGCAAGCGTTCGCACGGTGATCGAGGCAAACTGCGTCCATTGTCACGGCGCCGCGCGTCTCCCAAACATGCCCGCTTTCAACGACACCCGCGCCCTCGCCAATCTCACCGGCAAATGGATCGTTCCTGGCCACCCGGAACGCAGCCGCTTTTTCCAAGTGATGACGTTTTCCGACGAGCAACCCGGAGCCATGCCACCCACTGGTCACGCGGTTTCAAAAACGGAAGCAGAAGCCATCCGCGCATGGATTCAAGCCGGAGCCACCCTGCCGAAGGGACCAAACATAACGCTCACCCCGCGCGGGGACGGTCCTCGTTCTCGCTAGCTCGCGACGGAAATTTCCGCCGGGAAGTATCGCAAAACCGGACGGCTGCCGAGCGAGGCTCCAGTGGGTAAAGCGGTTTGGCGCATCGCGGCCAACGATCGGGCAGGCGTTGCGTGGGCTTCAGGAAAAAGGCCCGATCGAACGCCGAACCGGATCAGGCACCTACATTTCGACTTCTGGTCCGGCAGCACGGCCTCGCCGGTGAACGACGCCGCGATGACGACAAATGATGCGGAAGAGCTTTGCGACCGGTTTATGACAGCGAAGAGGCCAACCGGCGGATTGCGGAGCTTCTGCGAGGAGCAGCCCTGCGACGACCTCGTGGGTCACGGCTTTCAACGCCCTGCGAGATCGACTGACGAATCCGACCTTCCCCGCGCGAACGCTGCCGATCACGCCGCGCATCGTCGTGCGGGAAAGTTGCGGGGCGTTTCTTTAGGGAGCGTGGCGCGGAGGTCAGCGGGAAATGCGAATTTTCCTGAAGTCCCCTGAAAGATTCTCGGCGGAGTGACCGTTTCAGGGAGTGAGCGGTCGTATGGCCGCCAAGAAATCACTCTTATGCTCGGCAAACTTCGGCGGTTCATTTCACTTTTCATCGGCGATATTTCCTGGAAACCACCGGGCTGGCTGTCGCGTCGTGGCCACGCGCTGGTGGCGTGGTGCCAAGCGCACCGGCAGGAGAGTTGCCTGATTCTTGGGGTCGTGCTCGTCGGATTCGGCAGCGGGTGGTGGCGCTTTGAATGGCAGAAACGGCAGCCGAAGCCGGTGCATATTAAAGTCGTGGTGGAAGCGCCGGGGATGACGCCGCTCGCGAAGGAACTGATGCCGCTGCCGCTGACGATCAAGTTCAACGGATCGGTGGCTCGGCTGGAGCAACTCAATGGCGCGAAGAATCCGTTGCGCGAAATTCACATCGAGCCCGCGATCGACGGCGGGTGGCGCTGGGGCGACGACAAGCGGCTCATCTTTGAGCCGAAGACCGATTGGCCCGCCGGGCAGAAGTATCGCATCACGCTCGCACGCTCGCTTTTTCCATCGCACGTTTCGCTCGAAAAATATTCGGTGGAAATGACGACCCCAGCGTTCGTGGCGACGATGCCGAAGATCGAGTTTTACACGGACCCGACGGACCCGACGGTGAAGCAGGTCGTGGCGACTTTTGAGTTCACGCATCGGGTCGAGATGGCGGAGTTCGAGAAGCATCTTGCGCTTGCGATGATCGGGGGCGCGGACGTTTTCAAAAAAGGTGCGCCGCGTTTTACGATCACTGCCGGTCAGCATCAGCGCATCGCGTATGTGCGGACGAGCGCGCTCACGCTGCCGGAGCGGGAGGACTTCATGCGGGTGACGCTCGGGAAAGGTCTGCCAACCTTGCAAGGCGGTGTCGTGACCACCACGGAGCTGGAGCAGAAGGTGCGCGTGCCGGATCTCTACAGCTTCTTCCGCATCAAAGAGGTGAA
>JANLQB010000290.1:0-1934 GCA_031367565.1 Verrucomicrobiota bacterium | reverse complement strand
GCCTTCGGGATCGATCTCGACGGAGGCGTAGCCGGCGGCGCGAAGACCGTCCTGGATCGCGGCGGCGACGGCGGGAACGCGATCCATTTCCTCCGGCGCGATCTGCACTTTGGCGCGCGGGGAAAGCGCGGCGTCCGCGAGGTGGCGCACGCGAAAAACTTTGAAGCCGAGGCTGCGGACGAAGGCTTCACCGCGCTCGATCGCCGCGAGCGCATCCGTGGTGACGGGCGTGCCGTGCGGGATGCGCGAGCTGAGGCACGGCTGCGCGGGCGCGTCGGCGGTAGGCAGGCCGAGTTCGCGGGAAAGGGCGCGAATTTCCGCCTTCGTGAGGCCCGCATCGCGGAGCGGCGCGATGATGGAAAACTCCGTCGCCGCCTGCCGACCTGGGCGCACCTGCTTCATGTCGTCGGCATTTTCGCCATACGCGATCGCCTTAAAACCGCGCTCCGCGGCGAGCCCATCTAGCCGGGTAAAAAGCTCGGCTTTGCAAAAATAACAACGGTTCATGGGATTGCTCGCGTAGTCGGGATTGTCGAGTTCGGTCGTCTGCACGACCTCGACGGGCGCGCCGATTTCCCGCGCGAGGGCGAGCGCCTCCGCGAGCGCCTGCCGGGGCAGACTCGCGCTATCCGCGATCACGCCGAGCACTTTTTCGCCTAAAACGCGGTGCGCCTCCGCGAGTAAATACGCGCTGTCCACGCCGCCGCTATACGCGACGATGAGCGGGGCATTGGCGGCGAGTTGTTCGCGAAGTTGGGAGACCTTGTCTTGCATTTGCGGGGCGGACCCGGCGTCAAAGTAGCACGCGCCGGAAAAGCTCATCCAGCGGCACTTGCAGGCCGATGTAGAACTCACCGAAGTCCGCGTATTTCGCGCTCACTTCATCGAATCGCATCTCATAAACGATCCCTTTGATATTCAGCAGATCGTGCGCGAGCAGCGTCACGCCCCATTCCCAATCGTCGAGGCCGGTCGAGCCGGTGATCAGTTGCAGGATTTTCCCGTGCCACGTCCGGCCGATGCGCGCGTGGCCCATCATGAGTTGGCGGCGCTCCTCGAAGGGCTTTGCGTACCAGTTGTTCGCGTCCGTGCGGCGTTTGCTCATCGGGTAAAAACACATGATCGGCCACGGTGGGAGCACCGGGTAAAGGCGGTCCTTCATGTATTTCGCCATGCGCTGGCGGAAGGCTTCCATTTTCGCCTCGTGATCAGGCGTGCCGGGATCGAGTTTTTCGTCGGTCATTAGCTCGGCGGAATATTGCGCCTCGCTCGTGGTGTATTCGCTGCGCTCGGTCATCGAGAAGTAGCTAAAGGTCGGCGTGAGCACATCCGCGCCGAGCGATTGCGTGAGGCGTTTTTCAAAAGCATTCACGGTGTGAAGGTCCGCGCCGAGCAGCATAAAACCGATGTCGGACTTCGGCGAAACCATCGCGAACGTGAGTAACTGCACGTCTTCCGTGGAGCGGATTTCAGCGACGAGTTCGGAAAGCTGCGTCTTCGCCGCGATCTTCTCCTCGGTGCTGAGCAGCGACCACTGGCCGGCTTCGATTTTGTAAAAAAGATGCAGCACGTGCCAGCCCTCGGCGGCGATGATGGGCGCGGGAGTTTTGTCAGTCATAGTGTGAAAACATCGAGAAGGGGCGAGCGGTGGTCAATTGTGGAATCGGGAGCGGCGGCGCGGAAATAAGTCATTGCGCCGCCGGGGCAGGCCGCTATTTTCGCCGCCTTTCCAAAAAGCAAAACATCATGGCTGAAGCAGCAAACAAATATCCTGAGAACGTCGCTGGAACTTTTTACGTGGACGATCAATGCATCGACTGCGACTTGTGCCGCGAGACTGCTCCCGCGAATTTCACGCGTAACGACGACGGCGGTCACAGCTACGTGCACAAGCAGCCCGAGTCGCCAGAGGAAGAGGCGCTGTGCAAGGAAGC
>JANLQB010000282.1:0-3384 GCA_031367565.1 Verrucomicrobiota bacterium | reverse complement strand
ACAAACGCCCGCCGCAACACCATCGCCCGATCGTAAGCGCGATCCGTCGCACTCGCGGGAGCAAAGCGCGCCTGCGTGCGACCGGGAATGGAGTCGATTCCAATCACGCGCGCGATTTCTTCGATGAGATCGACTTCGCGCGTGAGGTCGGGACGAAAGCTGGGGACTTGCCAACCGGAGTCTGTTTCACGAAGACCGAAGCCCACGAGGACCAACCGAACGCGTTCACTCGGCACGTCCAAACCGAGCAGGGAGTTCACCCTCTGCGCTCGAAGCGCAACAGTGTGCGTATAAAACAAACCTCCCATGTCGATGTGCGGAACGTGAAAGGGCGACCCGGCCGGCGCTCCAGCGACCAGCGCGCCGTCCTGCCCGCCGGCAACTTCCACGATCAAAGCCGCCGCCCGCTGCGATCCGTGAGCGATGCCTGCGGCATCAACTCCGCGCTCAAAGCGGTAGCTCGAATCACTGGACAAACCGAGTTCACGCGAAGTGCGGCGGATGCTCTGCGGCTGGAAACAGGCGCTCTCCAGCCAGATGTCCGTCGTCGTGTGCGTGACGCCGGTTTCCGCGCCGCCCATCACACCCGCAATCGCAACGGCCTTCGCAGCATCAGCGATGACGAGATGATTCGAAGCGAGCCGGTAAGTCTTGCCGTCGAGCGCGCGAAATTTCTCATCCTCGTGCGCCTGCCGCACGTTGAGCGCGCCATCGAGCTTCGCCGCGTCGAATGCGTGCAGGGGTTGGCCGAGTTCGAGCATCACGTAATTGGTGACATCCACGATATTGTTGATCGGGCGCAGGCCGACGGCTTCGAGCTTTCCGCGCAGCCAGTCCGGCGACTGGCCGACTTTCACGCCGCTGATTTTTCGCGCGGTGTAAAGCGGACACGCCGTGCTCTGCACTTCCAGCGATACCGGAACGTCCCCTTCAATCGCAGACTCGATCATCGGGGCGGCCAACGCCTTCCCGGTCAAAGCTGCCACCTCCCGCGCGATACCGACATGGCTCAGCAAGTCCGCGCGATTCGGCGTGATTTCCAAATCCAAAATCGTATCGCCCGCAAATAGCTCCGCGATCGGTGCGCCGACCTGCGCATCCGGCGAGAGGATGAGTAGCCCTTCCGCGTCTTCCGCGAGCCCGAGTTCCTTGGCGCTGCACATCATCCCTTGCGATTCGACGCCTCGCAGTTTGCCGACTTTGATCGTGAAATCCGGGCCGAGTTTCGCGCCCGGCAGTGCGAGCGGAACTTTGTCGCCGACTTTGTAGTTTTTTGCACCGCAAACGATTTGCCGCGCGGTGCCGGTCCCGTCATCGACCTGGCAAACGCTGAGTCGGTCGGCGTTCGGGTGCTGCACGGATTCGTTGATCTGCGCGACGACCACATTCGGGATCGTACATCCGCGCGTTCCGACGCTTTCAACTTCCACACCGGCGAGCGTGAGGAGATCGACAAGTTCAGGAACGGTCGGCGGAAGTTCGACGAGTTCGGCGAGCCAGTTGAGGGAGACTTTCATTGAATTAGAACTGCGCGAGGAATCGTTGGTCGTTGTCGGTGAAGTAGCGGATGTCGGGGACGCCGGACATGATCATGGCGAGGCGGTCCAGGCCGAAGCCGAAGGCGAAGCCGGTGTATTTTTCGGAGTCGAAGGCGCGGTCGCCGCGTTTGGCGTTCACGGCATCGAACACGGCGGGATCGACCATGCCGCAGCCGGCGATTTCGAGCCAGCGATCGGTCGCGCCGAGCGCGCGTGTTTTGATGTCCACCTCGAAGCTCGGCTCGGTGAATGGGAAAAAATGCGGGCGGAAACGGAACTGTGCGTCTTTGCCGAACAGCTCGCGGAAGAAAAATTCGAGCGTGCCTTTGAGATCGGCGACGCTGACGCCTTCATCGACGTAGAGCCCTTCCATCTGGGTGAACTGCGCGAGGTGCGTGGCGTCGATTTCGTCACGGCGATACGCGGCTCCAGGCGCGATGATGCGGATCGGGGGCGCGTCTTTTTCCATGGTGCGAATTTGCACGGTGCTCGTGTGCGTGCGCAGGAGGCGTCCGTCGGAAAAATAAAACGTGTCCTGCTCGTTGCGTGCGGGGTGATCGGCGGGCGTATTCAGCGCGTCGAAGCAATGCCACTCGGTCTCAATGTCCGGCCCGTCGGCCAGCGCGAAGCCCATGCGCCGGAAGATGGCGATCGTGCGGTCGAGGAGTTGCGTGATGGGATGCAGCGTGCCGGGACGCGGCGCGGTGCCGGGCAGGGTGACATCGACATTGGCGAAAGCGGCGGCGTCCGCCCTGGCGGCGAGGGCGGCTTTGCGTTCGTCGAGCGCGGCGGTGACGGCGGTGCGCACGTCGTTGAGGAGTTTGCCGAGGCGCGGTTTGTCGTCCTTCGACACGTCCTTCATGCCTTTGCTGATCGCGGTGAGCTCGCCGGCTTGCCCGAGGAATTTGATGCGCGCGTGTTCGACGGCGGTTTCATCGGAAGCGGCGGCGAGGGCGGCGAGAGCTTCGGTGCGGAGTTGTTCTAATTGGGAATCCATTTCAACGAGTTTGGGAAGGTGACGACGAAGGATGCAAAGAACGCAAAGTCGGAAGAAACCAAGCCGCTTTTTTCTTCGCGTCCTTCGTCGTCATAAAAACAAAACAGCCTCGGACACGCAGAACGCATCCGAGGCTGGTGAAAATGTTGGCGTCGTGAGACTACGCTGCCTTCTTGTTCTTGGCCTCGAGCGCGGCTTTCGCCTGATCGAAGATGACCTTAAACGCGGCCTCATCGGTGATGGCGAGATCGGAGAGGATCTTGCGATCGACCTGAATGTTGGCGGCTTTGATGCCTTCCATGAAGCGGCTGTAGGTGAGGCCGAGCGCACGGGCGGCGGCGTTGATACGCTGCTGCCAGAGCATTCGGAAATTGCGTTTCCGCGTCTTGCGGTCGCGATAGGCCCAAGTTTCGGCCTTCATCACGGCATTCTTGGCGTAACGGAACAGTTTGGAACGGCGACCGCGAAAGCCCGAGGCTTTGTCGATGACCTTCTTGCGGCGAGCCCGACTGGCGGGCGAATTAGTGGCGCGTGGCATGTGTTATTTTTTCTTTCATCGAGCTGTTCGTGTGGGTGAATGATCCGGCGCCTCGCTCGGTGAAATGCCCCGATTAACTCGGGACAGGCGGGCGGATCGTGGCCGTAAGGCTCTTAGGCAAACGGCATGAGCTCTCTCATACGCGGGACCATGGTCTTATCGACCTGTCCGTCTTTGCCCAGCTTGCGCTTCCGCTTCGAGCTTTTGCTCGATGCGAGGTGACGCAGGCCGGCTTTCCGACGCATGATTTTGCCCGTACCGGTGATTTTGAACCGTTTGGCCGCAGATTTCTTCGTCTTGCGACGTGCGAT
>JANLQB010000268.1:0-3950 GCA_031367565.1 Verrucomicrobiota bacterium | reverse complement strand
CACGCAAAGCAGCGGCAAATCGTATTCGATGGCGTTCTTCGCGGAGAAGGTG
Organism: Verrucomicrobiota bacterium; assembly: GCA_031367565.1. Classification (GTDB taxonomy): domain Bacteria; phylum Verrucomicrobiota; class Verrucomicrobiia; order Chthoniobacterales; family Chthoniobacteraceae; genus JANLQB01. The sequence goes on along the minus strand of JANLQB010000268.1, from coordinate 3,898 downwards.
CGGCGGCGAATCTCGGCGAAGTTCACCTTCCTGCTGATGACGGATCGCAACGATCTCGACAGCCAGATTTACCGGACATTCGTGGGCTGCGGCGTGGCCGACGCACAGACCCCGCGCGCGAGCACGGGCGGCGAGGTGAAGCGGCTGCTGAAGGAGAATCACCGCTACATTTTCAGCCTCATCCACAAGTTCAATCAGGACGTGGACCCGCACGACCCTTACAGCAAGCGCGACGATATCATCGTCATGTCCGATGAGGCGCACCGCACGCAGGCTGGGAAGCTCGCGCACAACATGCGTCTCGCGCTGCCGAATGGAGCGTTCATCGGCTTCACGGGCACACCGCTTTTCAAAAACGACCATCTCACGCGGCGCATCTTCGGCGGCTACGTGTCGAGGTATGATTTCAAACGCTCCGAGGAAGACGGCGCGACGGTGAAGCTCGTGTATGAGAACCGAGGCGAGAAGCTCGGCATCGAGCGCCTCGATCTCAACGACCGCATCGCGGACGCCGTGGCAATGGCGAATCTCGATGCGGACCAGGAGGCGCATCTCGAAAGGCTGCTCGGGCAGGACTACGAAATCATCACCGCCGATGATCGGCTGGGGAAGATCGCGGCGGATTTCGTGGAGCACTGCACGACGCGATGGGAGTCGGGGAAATCCATGCTGGTGTGCATCGACAAGATCACCTGCGCGCGGATGCATAACCTCATCATGCCGCGCTCGCAGGCAAAGCTCGCGGCGGTGCGTGCCGCTGGCGTGGCGAGGGAAGCGGCATTGGCAAACGCGGTGGCGGATGAAGATCGGGAGCGGCTCGCGGCGGAGTGCGGGAAGCTCACCGCGCAGGCGAAGTGGATAGAAGAGACGATCATCGGCCTCATCATTAGCGAGGCGCAGAACGAGGTCGCCGATTTCAAGAAATGGGGCTTCGACATCATCCCGCACCGCGCGCTGATCAAACAGGGTTTCGAGACGCCAGACGGGAAACGGGTGGACGCGGAATCGGCGTTCAAGAAACCAGAGCACCCGTTCCGCGTGGCGGTCGTCTGCGCGATGTGGCTGACCGGCTTCGACGTGGAATGTCTCTCGACGCTCTACATCGACAAACCGATGAAGGCGCACACGCTGATGCAGGCCATCGCCCGCGCCAACCGCGTGTATCCCGACAAGGATTTCGGGCTCATCGTGGACTACAACGGGATGCTCAAGAGCCTGCGCGAGGCGCTCGCGCAGTATGCGCTCGGGGACGAAGGCGGCGGAGCGGAAGAGATTGTCGCGCCCATCGAGGAGCGGGTGAAAGCGTTGCTCGCGGCCATCGAGGAAACCGAGGCACACCTGCTCAAGATCGGGTTCGATGCGACTCGCATGATCGGTGCGAAAGGCTTCACGCGCATCGCGGCGATTGCCGATGGTGTCGAGGCGGTCATCAGCGCGCGCGATGAAGGGCGGTGCCGATTCGAGATCATGGCCCGGCAGGTGTTCGTGCGGTTCAAGGCGCTGGTGATGGAGCCGGCGGCGCTCACCTACGCCGAGCGGCATGACAACATCGAGGCGATCTACAAGAAGATCGAGGAACGGCGCGACACATCCGACATCACCAAGGTGCTCAAGGCGTTGCATCGGATCGTGAACGAAGCGATCCGCGCGCAGGAGGACACATTGATTTTGAGCGAGGAGCCGCCATCGCGTTTCTACGACCTCAGCCAACTCGACCTTGAGAAGCTGCGTGACGAGTTCGCGAAACGGGTCAAGCGAAAGGCCACGGCCATCGAGGACATCCGCAGGATCGTCGAAGAGAAGCTCGAGCAGATGCTCGCCCGCAATCCGCAGCGGATGGACTACTACAAAAAGTATTCGGCAATCATCGCGGACTACAACAAGGAGAAGGATCGCGTCACACTTGAGGAGACATTTGCGAAGCTCGTCGATCTCATGGCGGGCATGGACACGGAGCAGCACCGTGCAGCCGAAGAGGGTCCATCCGAGGATGAACTCGCGCTTTTCGACCTGCTGAAAAAGCCGGTACTCGGCAAAGCGGAGCGGGAGCGCCTGAAACTCGCGAGCAGGAGCCTGCTGGAGTCGGTGACAAGGCTCATCGCGCCGCTGGATCGATGGACGGAGAAGGAGCAGACCAAGGCGCTGGTGGAGGCAGAGATTCTCGACCATCTGTTCCAAGTGTTGCCCAGCCCGCCCTTCACCGATGAAGAGAAGCAGGCGGTGGCGAAGAAAGTCTATGAGCACGTCTGGCAGCAGAGCGCTGGCGGGCGCTTTGGATCGGGCGAGGTCGCGGCCTAGCCGCATCGGTCTGTCAAGCGGCAGCGATGATCCGTACGAGGAGCTGACTCAGCGCGCCTTTCTGGTCTGAGCCGCCGGTGACGAGTTGCACGTTTGTCTGCAAACACGCGGACAGTGCTGCCCGGAGTTCGGCGAGTTTGTAGCGCTGCACATGGCTCGCGGCGATGCCGAGGCTGTAGGTGTTGATCGTGCCGTCTTTTTTGCGCGGCAGATGCGCGATGGCTTCGGCGGGGAGGCGCTCCAGCGTTTTGCCGAAGAAGAACGGTTGCGCGGGGCGCGCGAGTTTGTGACGCGCCATGAGGTCTTTCGCGAGCAGCAGATTGCGGACGGTCGGGATGAGCGCGACGAGGATGATGGCGATCGGCTTTTCGCCTTGGAAAAGGAGCTGATCGAGGAGCGAGAGGGCGCGGTGCAGATTGCGCTCGGCGACCGCATTTCCCAGCTCGAAGACCACGCCCGCGCGTGACATCGGCACGAGCAAGCGCACTTGCTCGGCGGTCACGGGTGTCGTGTTTTTGCCTAGATAGAGACTCAATTTTTCCAACTCGTTTTCGATCACGCGCCGGTCGCCGCCGGTGAAGAGCGTGAGCAGCTCCAGCGCCTCTCCCGAAAGCGCCAATTCCCGCGCGCCGGCGAGTCGCTGCACGAGCGCGGCGGCCTCTTCCTCCCAGCCTTGTTTGCTGGAATCCAGCCGGTCGAACACTTCCACCTTCGCCAGCTTTTGCAGCGATTTGTAAAACGTCCGCCGCTTGTCGATCTCCGTCGCGCTCAGCAAAAATTTCGTGCTTGCCGGCAGCCCCGTCGTGAGCGTGGCCGTAAGATTTTCCAGCGCCTCCACGACCGTCGGCGAACGGCCCATCACATTGTCCCCGAGAAAATTCGCATTCTTCAACCACACGAGTTTTTCTCCGCCGAAAAACGGGAAGGTCAGCAGAGCCTCGACCGTCAGGTGAATCTTCGTCGCCGCCTGATCCACATTGTCCGCCGCGCCGTCGATGATATCCGCGCCGAAATCCCCGCCTTCCGCCGGAGTCATCTCCGCCGCGAGATCGCGAGCCGCGCGTTTCACCTCCGACTCATCGCTCCCGACGACGGCACAAATCGGCGACTTGGTCTTGGTCTTCGCGGCAGCCATCAGCGGGCGGTCGCGGGGTAAAAGGTGAGTCTATTTGGCGGCAGTAGCGTCATCGTTTTTGAACGCATATGTCTTAAACTCCGTCTCCAACGCCTCCAAGCTCGAAAACCGCGAACCGAATCCTTTGCTCAGCGCCGAGTCGATGCGATTGCCCTTGCTCAGCGCCTCGAAAAACACGCCGAACCCCCGCTTGTCCACGCTGCTCAAAAACCGCGCGAGTTTCTCCGACTCCGCGTAAAACGTGGCCACCTGCAAGTCGTCCTGCGGATACGCGGCCAGCGAAGTGAGCTGCGTCAGCGGCAGGAATTGCCCCGGTGGCAGCGCGTGCGAATACGGTCGCGACCGATACCCGCGCGCCCGGTAAAACGCCGCGTAATTCCGCGACGCCGCATACTCGGCGTAGCCTTCATTCAGCCAAAGCGGCACGCCATTTCCAAAAAAACGATGCACGACGAGATGCGTCAC
>JANLQB010000242.1:0-1724 GCA_031367565.1 Verrucomicrobiota bacterium | reverse complement strand
GACAACTTTCGCCGCGTGATCGAGCAGCGAGGCGAGGCGCTCGGCGTGCAGTCTTTCCAGATGCTCCGCTGGCCAGCGTGACGCGGCGAGGAACTCGGCATAGTGGCCGCGCAGTTGCGAGCCGATGACGTCGTGCGCGAGCAGGAACGCAGGTTTGCGCCAGTTCATTGCAGGCGAAGTTCCATTTCTTTCCGGGGAGTTTTGTCGAAATGGTTCATGCGGGAGCCCGCCGAGATAGCCCGTTCGCCGCTCGCTGTAAATCGGACTTCGCCAAAAGTCCCGGGTCAAGTTTGCAGGCTGGTCTTGGAGCGATCCGTCGAACAGACTCCGGTTGATTACCGACTCCCAAAACCATGAAGATCTTACTCACAATTCGCATTTGGAAAATGGCCGCGCTTCTCGCCGCGGTGCTCCTTCCGGAAATCTCCCGCGCGCAAGGCCCGGCAAATCAGGGAAACCTGAGCGCCAACGGGCGTCGGCTGATTTACAAAAACGTGGTCGCCGTGCGCGGAAAATCTGACGACCAAAATCGCATCATCGTCCTCGCGACCGTGCAGCCATTGTCGGCGGCGGTGTTGAAAAAAGTGAAGGACAAGGACGCGGACGAGAACGTGGATGCGGAAGTCGATGCGGCGTGTTTGAAGGCGATTTTTCGGGAGGACGGCTCGCTGGTTGGCCTGATCGGCCTGGGAAATGGCACGTCTTTCACCAAGAGCGGCAGCCCGCTGGAAGGGAAAGCGACCATCGCCGATGGCCGCATTCGCGGATCGGTGAAGCTGGTCGAGACCGGCAATTTTGGGAAAGAGGTCTCGCTCGATTTTGACGCACCGATTGATGCCGAGGTGAAAGCGCCCGGTCCCGCGAAACTCGATCCGCCGGTGAAGCCGACGGTCAGCGGAAAGTTCGACGGCAACGGCAAGCCGGGCAAAATCCAGTTTGTGCGGGTGGAGGAACACGAGCCGTTTGGCGACAAGGAAGCGGTCAGGCTGATCTTCACGGAGAAGGATCCCGCTACGTCTAAAAAGCCGTCATTCGATGCGGCGTTCGGCAAACTCGGCAGCGCGCTGATCCTGAGCGTGCATCGCGTGGATGGCGCGATTTTCGGCTGCGAAGTGGCTCACAGCGCGCACCGCAAACAGGGTTTCACCGCGCTTGGGGAAATCCACATGGTCGAGTTTGAAATCGTGGGCGGGAACGTGAAGGGAGAGGTGAGCACGGGTCAGGTGCTCGATACGTTTGGCGAAAAGTGGGACGTCGATCTGAAGTTCGCCGCGCCGCTGCCGGACAAGCTGCGGAATGCACCCGCAGCCCCGCCAAAGCCAGTCGCGAGCGAGCCGCGCGAAATGAAAAAGGAGCCGAAGGCACCCGCCGGGCTGCGGATCGCCGCGCGGAAATTGCCGCTGCCGGCCGAGGCGACCGACGTGGAATTCAAACAACTCGTGGAGCAGATCCACTTTTCGAGCCCACGGCCGGTGGACACGGAGGCGAAGGAGCTTTCGGCGAAGCTGAAGCAGCAGGGATGGAAGGAAAGCGGGCGGGATTTGCTGGGGAAAACGAGTGCGATTCTCAAGCGCGAACTGGGCGAGGGGAAACTGACGATCATGGTTCAGCCGAAGGCGGCAGGCAGCACGGCGAAAATCTTTACCGAGAAGCTCGACTGGGTCGGCGGCGATGAAGCGAACCCGCCCGCGCCCAAAAAATCTGCGGGCAAGGACGACGAGGAT
>JANLQB010000076.1:0-4543 GCA_031367565.1 Verrucomicrobiota bacterium | reverse complement strand
CCTCCCTCGGATACCAAACCCCCGCCTCTTTCGAGGCCCTCATTAACTCCATCCACTAACCAAATGCTGGTCCAGAAATCCGTTGCATCTCATGCTAACCCCGCGCGCGGAGCGCCACTCTAAAAAGATGGGCCTGCGGCGTTGTGGGCATGGCGCGGCGGAGCGACGCCATCCACCGCCCGCGCAGCAGGAGCGGGTATGCGGAGACGGCGGCGGCGCTGGCGGAAAAGCAGGGAGCATCGAGCTGGAAAACGTCCGCACGCGCTGGAGGCGATCAATCAGTTTAAGGAGAGCCCCGATTACGAGCCTCACAGGTTCACGACTCAGACCCAAGCGTTTCTCGACGAAACGGTATGGCATGTCATGGGCTTGGAGAAAAGAACTAGCGGTGCTGGAAATTGAGGTGAGTGAATTGTCGAAGGAGATCGAGGAACTCACGGGCGAGGAGGCGCTGGGCATCGGGTGAGAATGGTGGGCATTCCGTCTTGCGCCACGGGGCTCGCCCGATAGCGTCTACGCTCCGCTCATGCAACTACTACCCGGCTTCCGCGACTTTTATCCCGAAGACTGCGCCCGACGGAATTACCTCCTCACGAAATGGCGCGAGGTCGCCCGGCGCTACGGCTTTGTGGAATATGATGGGCCGGTGCTGGAGCCGATGGCGCTTTACGAAAAGAAGAGCGGCGGCGAACTCGTCGGACAGCTTTTCGATTTTACCGACAAGGGCGATCGTCATGTCGCGATGCGGCCTGAGATGACGCCGACGCTCGCGCGCATGGTCGGGGCGCGGGAGCGCGATTTTAAGAAGCCGTTGAAGTGGTTCTGCGTGCCGCAATTTTTTCGCTACGAAAAGGCGCAGCGCGGGCGGTTGCGGGAGTTCTACCAATTGAATTGCGACATCATCGGCGAGGGTTCGGCGGCGGCGGATGCGGAGTTGCTGGCGGTGCAGATCGACATGCTGCGCGCGTGCGCTTTGACGGAGAAAGATTTTGCTGTCCGGCTGAGCAGTCGCCACGCGTGGGCGCAGTTTTTTGCCGAACGCGGCGGGAAGCAGGACGACGAATACGAGTTTTTCCAAATCGTGGATAAGGCCGAGCGCACGCCGCCGGAGAAGACGGATGCGGCGTTGCAGAAGTTCGGCATGACCGCGCAGCAGGTGCTCGAATTTATGCGCAGCAAAACCGCGACGGCGGAACTCGCGCCGATCCTCGCGGACCTCGCGGCGCGCGGGCTGGGGGCGTTTGTGGAGATCGACTACGCGATCGTGCGCGGGCTGGCCTACTACACGGGAGTCGTGTTCGAGGTGTTCGATCGCGGGCAGAAGGAGCGGGCGCTCTCCGGCGGCGGGCGCTATGACAAGCTGCTGAGTCTGATGAGCGATGGGAAAGTCGATTTGCCTGCGCTCGGCTTCGGCATGGGCGATGTCGTGTTTGCGAATCTGATCAACGACACCCCCGCCGCGAAGGCGCAGATGGATGCGTGGCTGGCGCTCGAGCGCGCTTGCGACGTGTATGTCGTGGTCGCGAAAGAAGAGCGCCGTGCGGATGCGCTCGCGCTGGTGCAGCGGCTCCGCGATGCGGGACACCGCGCGGATTTCCCGCTCGCCGCGGTGAAGGTCGGTAAACAATTTCAGACTGCGGAAAACCTCGGCGCGCGGCTCGCCGTCTTGATCGGCGAGGAGTGGCCGCAGGTGAAAGTGAAGACGCTCGCCACGCGCGAAGAGGTGCTCGTTTCCCAAGAGGAATTGATCGCACACCTCGCTCGCTGAACTCGGTGGCGGCGGGCGCGCCGCTCCCTGCGCACTTCGTGCGAAATCTGGCTACTGCACGGGCGCCATCAGCCGCGCGATGCGGACTCGCAGGCGGAAGAAAAATCCGGCGTCGATGAGTTCCTGGGCTTTGGCGGGTTTGCTGTTGGCGAAGTCTTTTTCCAGCATCGCGGCGACTTGGTCGGCGAATTCGCGCTGGTAGAAGACCATCGAGATTTCAAAGTTCAGGCGAAAGGAGCGGTTGTCGAAATTGGCGGTGCCGATGGAGCAGTAGTCGTGATCCACGAGCACGACTTTCTGGTGCATGAAGCCGGGCTGATGGCGGAACCATTTGATGCCGCATGGCTCGGTTTCGGGCAGGTAGGAAAACGCGGAGAGGCGCACCATTTGGTTGTCGGGTTTTTCGGGCGTGAGGATGCGGACATCGACTCCGCGCAGGGCGGCGAGCTGGAGCGCGGAGATGAATTGTTCGTCGGGGACAAAGTACGGGCTCGCGATCCAGAGGCGCTCTTTCGCGGAGTTGATCGCGTGGAGGAAAAAGAGCGTGGCGGTTTCCAAATCATCCGCCGGGCCGCTCGGCAGACAGAGCGCGCCGACTTCGCAGCCGTGGGCGGGCGCAGGTTTCCAGCTCAGATCGCCGGGCTCGCCGCCGGTCGCCCAGTGCCAGTCTTCGATCCACGAGACTTGCACGCATTGCACGACGGGGCCTTCCACGCGGACATGCGTGTCGCGCCACGGCCCGACTTTTTGGTCGAGGCCGAGATATTCGTCGCCGACATTGTGCCCGCCGACGAAGGCGACGAGGCCATCGACGATCACGATCTTGCGATGGTTGCGGAAGTTGAGCTGGAAGCGGTTCGCGATGCCTTTGGTGGTGTGGAAAGGCTCGATCTTTACGCCGCCGGCGCGCAGCGCGTCGCAGTAGCGTTTCAGGCGTCCGCTGCCGATTTCATCGTAGAGCACGAAACAGCGCACGCCCTCGCGCGCCTTTGCGATGAGTGCGTCGCGCAGGCGTCCACCGAGTTCGTCGTCGTGGATGATGTAGAACTGGACGAGGACGTATTTTTTTGCGGCGGCGATGGCTTGGAAGATGGAGTCGAACGTGGCCAGGCCATCGACGAGCAGCGTCGCCTGGTTGCGCGCGGTGAAGGGAAGTTTGGCGAGTCGTTCGAGGAGGAGTTCTTCGCTGCGGCCCGCTTTCGTCTGCATGCGCTGGCGGTCAAATTCCTCGGCGAGTTCCCTCGCGACGGCATTGGTCTTCAGCATCTTCGCGCGTCGCGCCGTGACGTAGCCCGCGAATTTCGTGCGCCCGAAAACCCAGTATGCCGGCACCGCGACGTAGGGCAGCGCGATGAGCGACACGGCCCACGCGATCGTGCCCTGCGCAGTGCGCGTTTCCATGATGGCTTTGAGCGCGGTGAGGAGTCCGGCGAGTTCGCCGAGGGCGACGAGGATGGTGTAGAGCATGGGAGCAGTGAAAGTGTCTGAGTTCGATGTTCGATGTTCAATGTTCGAACATCGAATCGTGGAACTCTAATAACTCGCGCGCCTCATCCGTTTGCGCGATGGAACCCGCCATGCCCGCGCACGATCTCCCAGCTTTGCTCGAACGTTACGAGCGCCCGCTCGTGCGTTACGCGTGGAGCATTCTCGGCGATCTGGAAGCGGCGCGTGATGTGGTGCAGGAGACGTTCATCCGGCTGTGTCGTCGCTGGGAAACGGAGAGTGCGGGACTCGACACCGATGAGCACACGGAGGCGTGGCTTTTTACCGTGGCGCGGAATCTCTCCATCGACCATCAGCGCAAACAAAGCCGGATCATTTACCTGCCGCAGACCGAAGAGCGCATGGCCGAAGAGCCGGTGCCGGGCGCGGCGCTGGAGCAGCAGGAAGAGCGCGATTCCATCTTTGGGCTGCTCGATCAACTCACGGAAAATCAGCGGGAGGTCATCCGGCTGAAATTTCAAAACGATCTTTCTTACAAAGAGATCGCCGACATCACGGGACTGAGCGTTACGAACGTCGGCTTCCTCCTGCACACCGGTCTGAAGAAGCTGCGTGCTTTGCTCGAAGCGCAGCTGCTTGAAGAGCAGGCGCAAACCATTCGCAAATCCATATGAATCCCGACGACCCGCGACTCACTGCTTACGCGCTCAATGAACTGAACCCCGCTGAGCGGGCGGAGATGGAGCGGCTTCTGCGCGATGATTCCATCGCGGCGGAGGAAGTGGAAACGATGCGCGCTTTCACGGTACAGCTTCGCACGCGTCTTCACGCGGAGCCGCAACTCGGACTGCATCCCGCTCAGCGCGCGGAGGCGCAGGCTCTCGCGGCTCGCGAGACGCCCAAGCCGAAGGCCTTCGTGGGGCAGGGAGGTCGCTGGCTCGCGCTCGCGGCCGGGGTGGCGCTCGGCGTCGGAATCGCGCTGCTTTTTCCCGCGCTGAATTCTTGGAAGCCAGGCCGCGTGGTTGCTGGATCGGCGCAGTCGCGGCCGCGCAGCGGAGAGGATGTTCATGTGTCGCTAAACGCGGAATCGCTGGTGGCGGCGAAGGAGGCCATCGTTTCGGTCGAGTGGTCGCGCGATGAGGTGCCGCCGGGCATCCCGAATCTTCCCGTCGTGACGTGGTCGGTCGGGCGCATGACTTTTGAAGTCGGCGATCCCTCGATGCGTTTCGACGTGAAGCTTCCGACGATTGATTTTTCGCCGCCGCCGACGGCACCGGTTGCGGTGCGGGCTTCATCGGAAATCCCGCGTGCCAAAGCGCGAGCGACGAC
>JANLQB010000071.1:0-4303 GCA_031367565.1 Verrucomicrobiota bacterium | reverse complement strand
CCGGCGGTCGCTGCCTACGATGAAGCGGAGAAATTGCTCCGGGAAATCGTTTCGAAGCGCACCGATCTCGCGATGATGAATGACGCGCAGTTTCAGCTCGGCGAGATGCTTTCGGCGCGGGGAGCTTTTGCGGAGCCTGGGAAACGTGATGCGATTTTTTACAGGGCGCTGGATGCGTATCGGAACACGTATCCGAACGAGACGGTGATCCAGGCGCAGAATTACCGGATCAAAAATGCGCAGGACAAACTGGCGGACGCGGGAAAGCGGCGGGACGTGCCGGCGTTGCGGCATTTTCAGGCGCAAATCCCGCGGGAGCAGGCGAAGCTCGCAGAGATCACCGCGCGCCCAGATCAGACGCTCGCCGCGAAGATCAAAAGCGCCCAGATTTACCTCGAACTCCATAAGGACAAGGAGCGCGAGCGGATGGATGAAGCGCGGGTGCTTTACCGGTTTGTCGAAAAATTCACGAAGGATCCCGAGCAGCAAAAGCAAATCCTTTACGGCGTGACGCTGACCTACGCGGGGCAGCATATCCCGGCGGCGGCGGAGGAGAGCTATGCGAAGTGGGAAGCGGCTTACAAAGACGATCCGATGGGCGAAAACCTGCCGCTGCTGATGGGTTCGATCTATCTCGATTCCGATCCGGCGGTGAACGATCCGAAAAAGGCGCTCGCGTATTTCGACAAGCAGGCGGCGATGTTCCCGAAGAGCAAATTCACCGGGCAGGCTACGATGCAGGCTGCGCTGGCGCGCATTCAAATGAAGGACTACGACGCGGCGACGAAAAGCCTGATCGAGTTCCTCGATAAGAAGCCGGAGAAAGAGCAGGCGGTGGCTGCGGAGTTCGGGCTCGCGACGGTTTACAAGGACACGAACCAGGCGGAAAAGGCGATCGAGACTTTTCGCGGCGTGGTGAACAAATACCCAGGGACCGAGCAAGCCGAGCAGGCAGCGTTTTGGACCGGGCAGATGCTGATGGGGAAAGGGGACGCGAAAGGTGCGATCGCGGAATTTAAGTCGTTCTTGGAGAAAAACCCCAAAAGCGAACTCGTGCCGGCCTCGATGCTCTCGCTCGGGCAGGCGCTGCGCGATTCTGGCCAGATGGATGTGGCGATGAAAACGTGGCAGGAGCTGGCCGAGAAATTTCCAAAATCCGAGGCGGCTCCGGCGACGTATTTCCTGCGGGCGACCGGCTTTCAGGGTGCGCAGAAATACGCTGAGATGAAGGCGGCGATGAAGGATTTCGTGACGAAATACCCGGAGAGCGAGCGTGTTTTTTCGGCCTACGATTACGTGGCCCAGGTGCAGAGTCTTCAGGAGAAAAAGCCGGACGAAGCGGTGAAGAGTTACGAGGAATACGTGGCTAAATATCCCGCCGGAAAAGACGCGCCTCTCGCGCTCGTAAAGGTGAGCGACCAGTGGAGAAAGATGGCGGAGGCGATGGGGCGTTTTGTGGCGATCCCGCAGGCGCAGCGGGAGGACTGGCGGAAGTTTTTCGACAAGAGCGTCGAGGCTGCGGAGAAAGTGGTTGAAAAATATCCCGAGAGCGCGGAAGTCGCGGCGGCTTTGCAGAATCTGCTGAAGGCGCAGGGGCAATTCGTGCTCGCCCGGCTCAAGGCGGATTCAAACGTCGAAAACTACTTCAACGAGCTCGTGAAAAAGTACGGCGACAAGCCGAGCATGGCGAACAAGATCAAGTTCACGCTGGCTGGATATTACGCGGAGAAGGACAAACCGAAGGCGTTGAAAATGTTGAAGGAGGCATTTGATCCGAAGCTCGTCTATGCCTGGCCGGACTTGGAGACTTACGCGGAGGCGCTCATCGAGCAAAAGCAATACGACGAGGCGGACAAGATCGTGGCGAAGATGGAGGCCGACTTCGCGCTTCCGAAAAACGCGGACATTTCCAAGCAATCCCGCAGCGCACTCGAACCAATCGCGTCAGCTCTTTTCATCAAAGCGAAGGTGCTCCAAAACCGGAACAAGAACGCGGAGGCGGCGACACTTTTCGCGCAGCTCAAACAGAACTATCCGTGGTCGCCGAAGCTGCTCGAAGCAGACCTCGGCATCGGCATCGACCTTTTCCAGCAGAAGAAATTCGCCGAAGCGACGACGCGGCTCGGTCCGGTCGCGCGCGCGACCGCCGGCCCGGTGGAGATTCGCGCGAAAGCGATGATGACGCTCGGTGAAATCGCGGAGGCGGAAGGCGACATTGACACGGCGATCAACAACTACATCAAGATCGCGACCTTCTTTGAAGGCGTGCCCGAGTTCGCTGCGGACGGCCTCTGGCGCGGCGCGCAGCTTCAGGAAAAGAAGGCGAGCGGGGAACTGAAGCAGGTTCAAAAAGCCACCCCTGCGCCCGAGAAGAAGGACGCCAAATAGCGCGCACCCGGACCCATGTTGAAAACGCTCCTCCACCTCACGTTGATCGCGCTCCTCGCCACGGCTTGTTCGAAGAAAAAGAAGACCACGCTCGCGCCCGGCGAACTTTCCGAAGCGCAGAAGACAGAGCTGCGGACGAAGGCGGTCGCGAATTACAAAAAGCTCGTCGAAAAATATCCCGACTCGCCCAACGCCGAGAAAGCGAAGGAGCGAATCCAGGCGCTCGGCGGAGCGCAGGGCGCGAAGAAGTGACGCGGGCGGAACGCGCCGCCACGCTCGTCGAGGCGCTGCCGCGGATCTACCCGGATGCGCACTGCGAACTCGATTTTGAGAACCCGTTGCAACTCCTCGTCGCCACGATCCTCTCCGCGCAATGCACCGACAAGCGCGTGAACATCGTGACGAAGGAACTCTTCCGCGTCTGCCGCACCGCGCGCGACTACGCGGAACTCGCGCCCGCAAAACTGGAGGCGTTGGTGCAGTCCACGGGCTTCTTCCGCGCCAAAGCGAACCACATCCGCAAATGTTGCGAGACGCTCGTCGCGAAGCACGGTGGCGACGTTCCCCAGACGATGGAGGAACTCATCGCGCTTGCCGGAGTCGGGCGGAAGACGGCGAATGTTGTGCTGGGAAATGTCTTCGGCCTCGCGGAAGGCGTGGTCGTGGACACGCACGTCCAACGACTTTCCACCCGGCTCGGTCTCACGAAACAGAAGACGCCCGAGAAGATTGAGCGCGAACTTATTAAACTCATTCCACGCGAAAAATGGACGTTGTTTAGCCACTGGCTTATCTGGCACGGACGCCGCCGCTGTATGGCGCGGAAGCCTGATTGCGCTAACTGTGAACTTCACGAACTCTGCCCGAGTGCGCCAGTGAGCATTGGCACTGCCAAATCTAACTGAATCGTCGGAAGTTCCGGTTTTGCTTGTCAGCCATCTGGCTAACCCGGATGCCCCGACTAGTTCTTTGCCAGCTTAATGTCCCAGCCTAATGGCTGGGATAACGGGGGACCCACTTCCGCCGCGCGACTGCGAATCAAGCAGCCATGCGGCTTCGGGGCGAACGGCGCTGCGGTGCCGGGGGCCATTGATGGCCCAAGTCCGACAGCTAACTCCGTCAGCAGCATCAAAGGGTAGTCGAACGTCGAATAGCTTTCCGGTGTGACAACGGAGGCGTCAGCGACGCTCCCCACGCTCTCTGAACACCACCGCGCCGTGGCTTTCCGCAAAGCGAAGGTGCAGACATAGAAAGCAAATAAACATATGGGCAGCATAACTTGGCTGATCCCCGTCGTGACCGTATTCGCGGAGGTAGTCTTCGCGATCCTGGTCGTCCTCGCCATCGTCGGTGTGCGTTACATTCCGCACCGCCGTGTTGGCATTTTAGAGAAACTGTGGTCGCCCAGCGGCTCTCTCACGCAAGGGCGCATTCTCGCGCTCAAAGGCGAGGCGGGCTATCAAGCGCGCGTGCTGCGCGGCGGCCTCTACATTGGGTATCCGTTCTGGATGTATCGCGTCCACGAGGAGCCGCTCGTCACCATCGCGGAAGGCCGCATCGGTTACGTGTATGCGCGCGATGGACTGCCACTCGGACAGTCGCAGACGCTCGGTGCGGTCGCGGATTGCAATGGGTTCCAAGACCCGGTCGCGTTTCTAACGAGTGGCGGTCAGCGCGGTCGCCAGCGCGCGGTTTTGCGCGAAGGCGTGTAAGCGATAAACACGGCGCTCTTCGTCGTGATCACGGAACAATCCGTCCATGCCGGCCCAGTCAACCGCGCCGAGCGCGACCAGTGCAATTCGTGGCAGCAGGAAATCCTCGCCGCGCGCGGGTTCTCGCCTGTGCTGATTGGCTCGGCATTTTACCCGCAGAGCGATGGCGACGCGGCGGCGCAAGTCGATGCCAGCACACTCAT
>JANLQB010000025.1:0-2476 GCA_031367565.1 Verrucomicrobiota bacterium | reverse complement strand
CTGCTCGCGCATTCGCACAGCGAAGATTCGCGCCTGCGCCAGACAAGCGTCGGCCCGCATCGCGACGACGTGCGCTTTTTCCTGAATGACATCAGCGCTGACTTCGCGAGCGAAGGCCAGCAGCGCACGCTCGTCCTCGCGTTAAAACTCGGCGTGGCGAAACTCCTCGCCGAACATTTCGCCACGCCGCCGCTGCTGCTTCTGGATGACATCTTCGGCGAACTCGATCCCGCCCGCCGCAACGCGCTCCTCGCCGCGCTGCCCGCTGATTCCCAAAAGCTGATCACCACCACGCATCTCGACTGGATGCCGCCCGATACGACTGCGCGCGTGCTGCGGCTCGGGTAGGAATTCCGGGGAGTACGTTCACGGCTTCTCCGCTTCGCTCTCTTCGCGCGCGTGCTCCAGCGCCTCCACTTTTTCCTCGATCTTCACGATCCCACGCCGGTTGAAAATGCGTAGTAACGCGATGACGACGAAGGCGACGAGCATCGCGCCAAGGAGCAGATGAAAATGATGTTTGTGTTCGACTTTTCCCAGCATCCGCAGCGCCCACGCGGTGGAGTGGAAGCCGACGGCGGTGAGGATGCCGCCCCAGATCGCGAGCGCGAGCACTTCGATGGCGGCGAACTTCATCCACGGCAGACGTTGAATTCCCCAGAAAACCGACGACGGATTGCGCGTCCCGTAAATGAAGCGCGCGAGGAAAATTTCCCACGGCCCGAAGCGGCGCGCGAGGCGCTCAATCATCGGGCCGACGCGACGATAGACGCGGCTGGACCGGATCGTGTCGGAATTCATGTGTCCGATGGCGAACCAGACCGAGTCGTGGATGAGCGCGCCGATGATGGCGGCGGGGATGACGGCGAAGAGATTGAGATCGGGCGTGATCGGGTTGTCGTCGCCGAGTTTGGCGACGACTCCGATGGCGATAAACGCCACGTCGTTCTCGATCAGGGCAAGGACGAATGCGGCCCACAGGCCGTAGAGGTTGAGGAATTCTCTCATCAGGGAAGCGCAGACTGTGGCCCAATGGCGCACGTCAGCAAGCCTCGCGGCTCGGATGATTTTTTCCGGTGCAAAGGCGGATGCGGCTCGTAAAGTCTGGGCCCTTTCCATTCAGCCCATGAACACACCGACGACCCGCGAACTTTACGACCGCTACGTGATCCCGACTTACGCGCGGTTCGATCTGCGCTTTGCGCGCGGGCTCGGGAGCGAGGTCTGGGACGAAGACGGGAAGCGGTACCTCGACTTCGGCGCAGGCATCGCAGTGACGTCGATCGGACACTGCCATCCGCGCGTCATCGCGAAGATGCAGCAGCAGCTCGGCACGCTCGTTCACACTTCCAATCTCTACTACACGCGCCCGCAGGCGGAACTCGCCGAGCGGCTCGTGCGCTTGACTTGCGCGCCGGGCGAGCCGCGCGGGAAGGTGTTCTTTTGCAACAGCGGCGCGGAGGCGAATGAGGCGCTCTACAAGCTCGCGCGGAAATTTGGGAATGAGGGACTGTCGCCATCCGCGCGTCACGTTGTGGGGGAAGAGATCGCGCCTGCGCAATTCCGCACCGGTATCGTGACGATGCTCGGCTCTTTCCATGGACGCACCATCGCGGGCATCTCGGCGACGGGTCAGGAGAAGGTGAAGAAAGGTTTCGAGCCGTTGCTCGAAGGTTTCGTGCATGTGCCGTTCAACGACGGCCCCGCGCTGCTCGCCGCCGTGCAGGAACCCGGCACCGTAGCCGTGCTGCTGGAGCCGATTCAAGGCGAGATCGGCGTGATGCCGGCGACGGCGGAATTTCTCCGGCTTGCACGCGATCTTTGCGACCGGCACGGGCTGCTGCTGATGTTTGATGAAGTGCAATGCGGGCTCGGACGCACCGGCGATTGGTGCGCGTGGAAGACGCTCGCGGGCTCCGACTTCATGCCCGACGCGTGCTCGTGGGCCAAAGGCATCGCGGGCGGTTTTCCGCTCGGCGCGATTTGGGTCAGCGATCGTCCCGTCACTTTGAAAATGGGCGCGACGATTCCGCTCTGCGACCTGCTCGGCCCTGGCTCACACGGCACGACGTTTGGCGGCACGCCGCTCGTTTCCAGCGGCGCGCTCGAAGTGCTGTCCGTGATCGAAGAGGAAGGAATGCTCGCGAACGCCCGCCAACTCGGCCCTCACGCCGTGGCTGCGATCGAAGCGATCGGCTCGCCGCTGATCCGGCAGGTGCGCGGGGTCGGGCTGATGATTGCCTTCGAGTTGGTCGCGGATTTCGCCGAGCGCACTGCGGCGAAGGATCGCGCGCCGAGTCTCAGCGTGGTGGACCGCCTGCACGAAGCGGGTCTGCTCACCGTCCCGAGTGGCACGCACGCGATCCGCTGGCTGCCGCCATTGAATGTGAAAGCGCACGAAATTGACGAAGCGGCGGCGATCCTCGCCCGCGTGCTAAATGCGTTGAGCGCGCGCTAGCGAATTCCTGGGAGCGCG
>JANLQB010000013.1:0-1587 GCA_031367565.1 Verrucomicrobiota bacterium | reverse complement strand
AACCAAGTGCCAATCGCCGCCGCGTGCTGCACCGTGATTCCTTCGCTCCCGAGAAGCGTCCTCGCGAAAGCCTCAATGTCCGTCGCCGGAATCCACACCGCGCCCAAACGCGCATCAACCTCCGATGCGCTCAAGTCAGCGGGCTGAACCGCTTCCAAAGCGGTCACGTTTTCTCGATACTGTGCATCTGCCTCCGCCGCGGCCCGCGCATCCACGAACTTTGAGCGCACATCGCCCGATAAGTATTCGTCATCGGTCTCCCACTGCTCGCTCTGCGGATTCCGATAAACCATTCCTTTCAACTCCGGCAGAAATTCTTCCGGTGGCTGGCTCAACAACGCCTCCATCGTTGCCAAGTCCGCCCGGCCGGTCGCGTTCAGTGCGAGCACCAACGCATCCTTCGGCGTTTCAGCGAAGCGCGGGGCCTGCGCCTGCTGAATCGTGCGCTCGCGAAAGATCGCCGTTTTCGTCGCCTTGCGCGTCTCGTCGTTGAAATCCTCCAGCGACAAAAGCAGCGGCAAATCGGGATCGCTGTCGAACGCTCTGAGGTTCGCCTTTTCATTGAGCGGGCCGAAGCGCGCCGTGAAGTAGTCGTACTGTTCATTCAGAATACGACGGGCGTGAAGGATGGTCTCTTCGTCGCGGCCGTCGATCTGCGTGCGCAGCGTTGCGCGCACCGCATCGCGCAATTTGATCAGCCCCCGGATGCGCCGCGCCCGGTCTTCGCTCAGGTTTTCGAGCGGCTGCAAGACATTGCCAACACGTATCGCGATAAGACCGTCATGCAGCGCGTAGGCGTTCTCCTTGACGTAATCGGGCGCAAGGATGTCCTCCTTCTCCGCGTTGCCAGGCTGCGTTTCCCGCGCGAGCTGACGGTAGGTGTTGGAAGGCAGGTTGGTGACTGCCTCACGCAACGCCTCCGCTAGATCGCGCTCATCGGGAGCGAGCGCTGGTTCGTCCCCTCGATACATCGAACCCACCTGCTGCATCGTACCGAGCATCATGTGGGGATTGGCAGCGAAGTATTCGTTGATCTGAAAAACCACGCCGTCCTCGTTGCTGTGCTCGGCCAAAGCGGACCAAGCCAGCCCGCTCGGAATTTCTCCGACCTCCAGCTTACGCAGAAACAAAATGTCGGCGGTAACTTCGGTGTTCGCGTTCTGCTTGAACGCAGTATTCGGCAGACGGATCGCCCCGAGAAAATCGGCCTTGTCGTGGAGATGATCGCGCAGCCGGGAGTCTATCTTGTCGAGTGTCCCTTTCGACGTGATCAAAACCATCAGCCCGCCGGGGCGCACCTTTTCCACGCCCTTGGCGAAGAAGTAATCGTGGACGAGAAAGTTCCGCTCGTTGAACTGCGGGTCGTGCAGCTTGTAGTCGCCAAACGGCACGTTGGAAATCGCGAGGTCGAATCCGCCATCCACAAGTCTCGCACTCTCGAATCCCTGATTGCGAATGTCCGCGTCCGGGTAGAGAAGGCGCGCGATGCTGGCCGAGATCGAATCAAGCTCGATCCCGGTCAGTCGCGAATGCGCGCTCATTTTCTCCGGCATCAGACCGAAGAAATGCCCGATGCCGGTTCGAGGA
>JANLQB010000998.1:0-4330 GCA_031367565.1 Verrucomicrobiota bacterium | reverse complement strand
GTTTTGTTTGGCTCGTCTACAGCCCGGGCGGGCTTTTGCGGTTTGGCAGAATGGGAGGTGAACCTGCCACAACCCGCATATAATGGTGCCTTGCTTGGTGCAAACGCGCACGAGATTCGTCTTTCTATTGAACAGGCTATCCGCGAAGCGCCCGTAAAAGTGGTTGTTATTGTCGCGGACTTTTTCGCCTTTAATGTGAATTATGCCGATAATGAGCGTTTCGAACCCAAGCGCCTTGCTGCTGCCACGCGTCATCACTGGCCCGGAATGTTACCCGCCGATTTTGCGGCCTTCACCATTGGGTGCGATGCATCCCGTTTAAGCTTGCAAACACTTTCTGGCACCCGAAACGCGGAGCGCAATGAAGCCATTTCCAACGCTGGCAACGGCTTTCCGTGGCATGAACATTTTCGGAACTGCGAGCGTTCTTATTTGACCAAATGGTTCCCTCCACCAATGCGGAAATATGAATTTGCATCAAAAAATAGCGCTAGGGAGCCATTCGCGGATTTTGATGCCTCGCTTCAACTTTGCGCGGAACACAGCGTCCGGGCAATCGTGCTGTGTCCGCCGATCCATGCGCGGTTCCACGAGGCGCTCGCTGTGGCTGGCGTGTGGCCGCAATATGAATTTTGGAAGCGTGAACTCGCGCGTAAGATTCGCATCAATCAGACACGGTCCGGGAATCCAAATGCTTTGGTTTTGTGGGATTTTAGTCTTTTTAACGAAATGACACGTGAGCCCGTCCCAGAAGACGGTGAAGGACCGATGCGCTATTTTTCTGACAGCGCACATTTCACGCCAAAATTGGGTGCGCTGGTGCTGGATGAAATTCTCGGGACTCGTCCCTTCGATTCGCAGCGTCTCGGTGTGAGACTTGATCAAGTCGAGATGGAAGCGCATTTGGCGAGTGTGCGAGGTGGGTTGGAGTTGTTTCGTGCGAATGAGCCTAGGGTCATCGTAGATGTTCGTAACGCGCTCGCAGACGCTTTCAACATTGTGCTCAGTCCCCGCCCTTGAGTTTACTCTTCGTCAGTCCATTGCTCGCCATGCCGCATCAACACGGGGGATGCGTCTATCCAGATGCAGTATTGTCTGCTCTGCATGCTGCCGGTAGTTCGATTGAATACGCTTGGCTCGCTTGGCCGCTTCGCAGCAAGCGTCTTGTGATGCGCGATCCTTTGCAGGCAGGCTATGTGGACCGAGGCCATATTCCAGGGACTATAAAGGTAGGGGGGTGGCGGATTCGGTTGCCGGGAAACACTAGGCCACGCACCCCAATTGGAGACAGCGAAAAAGTCGAATATGAACCACCTCCCACTAAGTATGAGCAAAGCTTTTTCCGAAAACTAGTAATTCGCATACGTCCTAAAATCGTGCTGATTGATTTTGCGACTACGCTTTCTGTGTTGGACGGTCTTTCAGTAGAAGAGCGGTCGGAGTTATGCGTCGCGGTGCTAACACACAATTTGGTTTTCCGTCGCACGGAGCTTTACCGTGAACGTAATTTGCCACTCGATTTTCGACCGCTAAACCGTGTGGAGGAGGCGACACTCTTGCGCCGAGCCGACGTGATCGTAGCTATTCAGGAGCGGGAGGCGGAGCAATTTCGAACGCTCGTTCCGGACCGCAAAGTCGTAGTCGTGCCGATGCCCGTGCAAATTGTTCGTTCTGCGCCGCCAACGAACGGAATGCCCCGGTGCCTGTTTGTGGGTGGCTATTCGGGTCACAATCTCGATGGCTTACGATGGTTCCTTGCCGACGTTTGGCCAAAAGTGCTTATTTTCCATCCCGATGCTTTGTTCGATGTCGTAGGAACCGTGGGAGAGGCGGTTTCGGCTGAGACGGTGCGAGTATGCGTCCATGGAGCTCAATCGGATTTGACCGAGTTCTACGCACGCGCGACTGTTTGTGTTGTTCCGTTGCGCTTCGGAACTGGTTTGAAAATCAAACTCATCGAAGCGATGGCACACGGTCGTGCAGTGGTTTCAACTCTCGCAGGTGCCGAGGGATTCCCTGAACTTGAACGCGGTGAAGTGGCATCTGTCGCGATAACGGCCGCCGAGATGGCGTCGTCTATTGCAATGCTGCTGCTAAACGATGTGGCTAGAACTGAGCAGATTGAACGTCAAACAGTTTGGTTGAATAATCGATTTTCCGGTGCTAAAGCCGTCCGCCCATTGATTAGCCTGCTAAACGGAACCTCTAAAAACTCCCTTTTCCGCGATGGGAATATATCGCGTCGGAGGTAGTTAGGTTGTATGGTGGCGTCGCCTGTGACTAATACTTTGAATGGTATGTCCAAGTATATCCAGCGCAAAGAAAGCGGCCTCTTTGACAAGGCCGCGCGCCTTGAAGAACTCCATGAACTCGGTGACCCGGTCGCCCGCCTCGACGAGGTGATGGCCTGGACGCTTTTTGAGCCAGTGTCTGCGTATCGTCTGCCCAAAAGCAAACCCAAGGGACCAGGAGGAAGGCCGGCGTTTTGTCCGCAGATGATGTTCAAGGTTCTGGTCATCGCGAACCTTTACAAGTTGAGCGACCTGCAACTCGAATTTCCAACCACTGATCGTCTGAGGTTTAAGCGTTTCCTGGGACTGTCGGCTGCCGATCAGTCTCCCGCCGAGAAAACGTTTTCGGCTTTTCATGAAACGCTAACGCTCCATGGGTTGATCGGCCCCTTGTTTGGAGTCTTCCATGCGCCGCTCCACTCGGTGGGGATGTCTGCCCAAAGGGGCAAATAGTGGATGCGAGCTTTGTGAAAGTGCCGCGGCAGCGAAACTCGCGCGGGGAAAACGCCACCACCAATGCCGGAGAGGTGCCCGCGAACTGGGAGGATCAGCCGGAGAAAGCCCGGCAGAAGGACAACGGTGCGCGCTGGACGAGCAAAAACGGCGAGCGGCACTATGGCTATAAGAACCATGTGCAGGCGAAACCCATCGAGCGCGCGTATCGAAACAAGCCGCTCAAAGCGCGCCAGCAGCGCAACAACTGGGCTCGTTCGAGAACGCGGGTGAGAGCGGAGCATGTCTTTGCGACGACGAGGATGAGCCTGCGAGCGAGTTGGAACCGCTGCAGTGGGATCACGCGAAACAGCGCGGCGATTGCGAGGACGAACCTAAGTTATAACCTGGTGCGCTTCGAACAAATCGTGAGGCTCAACCTCAAGAACTGGAGAACCGCGTGAATTGGGTAGGTATGCCATACCCACAAGTGTCTGACCGAACGATTCATCTCGCTCGCGGACGCTAAAACCAAACGGCAACTTATTGTTTCCATTCCGCCGCCATCCCAATAAATGGCTATACTAACATCCAACCTTGGAAAATGCGGTTAAACGAGGTTCCAGTTTGCGTCATCGCCAACGTTACGGTTACCGCCGCGTCGTCGCGGACCTGGCCGATCAGGGCTGGGTTTGCCCGGCGAGCCGGGTGCGCCGGATTATGCGCGGGCGGGCGCTCAAAGCCATCCAACCCAAGACTTATACACCGCGGACCAGTGATGGCAAGGCCGACAAGCCATCGGCTAGCTTACTGCTCGATCAACCTCTTCCCAACCCGCCTGACGAGGTGTGGGCGGGCTAGATTTGCCCGCACCCTCCGGTGCTGCCCTGCGGGCAAAGACTCAGACCTTTGGATATCTCGCGCCGCTCGGTTCCTTTTATCCCCAGTGAACGAGGATGACTCAATCTCGCCGTCGTCATCGACCTTTGCACCCGCAGGATTATCGGCTGGGTGGTGGGCCGAGCACCTGCCCCGCGAACTGGTCACTCAAGCCCTGGAGCAAGCCACCGGCTCGCTCCCCAGGCACTTGCAGGACCATCTTTCACCGTGATCGTGGCAGGCCGAATGCGCAGTGGTGCCTATCGCACTTCACTGCGCCGCGTGGGCCTGCGTCAAAGCATGTCCGACCGCACCAATCCTTACCACAACGCATGGACCGAATCCTTCATCGGCACCCTCAAGGTCGAGAAGCTCCAGGGTGCCCGCTTTATCGACGCGGTCGGCGCCATGACCGAACTAAGCGCCTCCATCGACTCCTACTACAACACGCACCGCCAACACTCCTCCCTCAGTTGCAAGTTACCCTCCAAGTTTGAGGCAGATTTGCCTTTTAAGAATTAAACCAACTCCGGTTCAGAAATCGGTGACATCTCACTACGCTTGTGCCGGGAAAAAACAAATCGGTGGTTAAAAATATCGAAGCTCCATCAATACGGTGGCTTATATGGATGTATTTTATTTTATTGATGTTCGAAGGCGTGCTCAGAAAGTGGATGTTTCCAAGTTTCTCGGATCCTCTGCTTTTGGTCCGCGATCCCGTATTGGTA
>JANLQB010000971.1:0-3687 GCA_031367565.1 Verrucomicrobiota bacterium | reverse complement strand
ACCACGAGCGCCTTCAGATCGGGCCGGAGCGCGAACAAATTGCTCGGATGAATCTGCCCCGACATCACCGCATGCGAGGCGCCGGATTTTTTCAAAAACGCGATCATCTTCCCGAGCTGCCCGACCCGCATCCACTCGATCTCATCGACCATCGCCGCGAGCTGTGGATCAGTCTCATCGTGAAACGCCGCCGCCGCGATCCGCTGAATACCCGCCGCCCGAGCCGCGCGGACCATGAGCAGGGGATAGACGCCGTTGCCGGCGATGATGGCGAGAGTGGTCGGAGTGGGCACTGAGAAGCTGCGGAAACTACGGTCCGGCTCGCAGACGTGTCGAGCGTGGGAAAGGGGAATGGCTGGTGTAAAAAGCAAATGCCCGGAACCGAAGTTCCGGGCATTGGTGTGTGCAGCTTGGATTGCGGCCTGGTTTAGCGCGTGGGCGCCGTCGGGTTGGTGCCCGTCGTCGTGACTGGGGGTTTCACCGGCGGGACGAGTTTGCCACTGGCGATGTCCGCGCGGATCGCCTCGATCTCGCTCGGTTCGAGAATGCCGTTACCATTCACGTCATATGGCTTGAGGAAGTCTGGGAGTGGTGGTGGGGTGTGAGGCAGGCCGGGTAGGATGAGCTTGCCGCTCGCGATGTCCGCCTGGACTGCGGCGAGTTCGGTGAGACTAAGGATTCCATTGCCATCCACGTCGTATGGTTTCAGGAGGTCCGGGAGCGGCGGGAGCTTTGGTGGCTGCGGGATTCCGGGAGGTTTTGGCAGGACGAGTTTTCCGCTGACGATGGCGGCTTTCACGGCGGCGAGTTCGTCGGCGTTGAGTTTGCCGTCACCGTCGAGGTCATACGGTTTGAGGATGTCTGGAAGTTTTCCGCATGCGCCTTCGGGCGTCAGTTTCCCGCTCTCGATGGCGGCTTTTACCGCGGCGAGTTCGTCCGCATTCAGCTTCCCGTCGCCGTCGAGATCGTAGGGCTTGAGCTGGTCGGGCAAGGTGCCGTCGAAGCCCCAAGGCGGGAGAACCTTTCCGTCCTTCATCGCTTTCCGGGCGGCGAGGCGTTCTGCGGCGTTGAGTTTGCCGTCGCCGTCGAGGTCAAATTTTTTCAGGGCATCGGGCAGTCCGCCGCCAAATTTTGGCAGCACGAGTTTTCCCGCCGCGATGTCTGCGCGGATCGCGCGGGCTTCGTCAGGGTTGATCTTCCCGTCACCGTTTACGTCGTACTGCTTCAGGGCCTCGGGCAAGGGGAACGTCGGTGCGGGAGGAGCGGGAAATTTCCCGGCCTTCACGTCGGCTTCCCACGCGGCGCGCTCCGTGTCGTCGAGTGTGCCGTTTTTGTCCGCGTCGTATTGCGCGAGCACGGCGTCAAAGTAGTGCAGGACTTTCTTGAAAGTCGCGTCGGTCGGGACAGACGCGGTGGCTCGCTTGGCGGCTTGCGCCGGGGTGATGAAGGCAACGGCGGCGATTGCTGCCGTGAGGATGATCGTAGATTTCATATGTGCTAGGGAGTTAAACTAAGAACCCGAAATGAAGTTTCAGGCGCGTGTGGATGAAATCGTCAACACCGATTTTTGGCAAGGGCAATGACACGGTCTTGGCAATGACAATTCGTTTATCTTGTGGCGTTTGAAATCCCGCTCTCTTGACCGCCCAATCGGCCGGCCATAGCGTCGCGCGCTTATGCGTCGGACGCTTTTCCCCCTTATTGTTTTGCTCGCGACTGCGTTTCTGTCGGACGCGGCTGGTTGGCGCGAAACGAAGATCGCGGGCTCTTCGTTCACGATTCGAGATGGCGGAATGACGCGAAAATTTGAGATCGCGCCGGATGAATTGGGCCGCATCGGCGCGGATGGTCGTGGTGAAATAGAAAAGACTGCGACGCGCGCGAATGCGGAGGCGCTTCGGAAGTCCGCGCGTGTGGGCAGTGATTTCGTTTTGTATGAAAGGGGTCGCGCTCACACGCCGTTCACGCGGCGCTGGCTCACGCTGCGGGTTTTGGTGAAACTTGCGGAGGGTGTGGACGCAAACGTGGTGGCTGCCGCGGGCGGAGCGGTGGCGGTGGAGCAGCCGGATTACGCGCCAGGGTTCGCGATTTTCGATGCGCCTGCCGGTGCGGGAAACGCGCTCGCGCTGGCGACAGTGCTGCGAGCGCAGGCGGGCGTCGAATCCGCCGAGCCGCTGCTCGCGCGGCAGGCGAAAAAACGCTTCACGCCGAACGATCCGTATTTTCCCAACGATCCCGCGAATGCCGGCTACCAGTGGCATCTCCGCAACACCGGTGCTCGTGGCGGGGTCGCGGGCGTCGATCTGAATGTGACAGCGGCGTGGGATAATTTTCGCGGTGCGGGCGTTCGCATCGGCATGCTCGATGACGGGCTCGACCTTCTGCATCCCGACCTTTCGCCAAACGTGGATCTGGTGAACAGCCACGATTTCAATGACCACGACGACGACCCATCGCCTGC
Organism: Verrucomicrobiota bacterium; assembly: GCA_031367565.1. Taxonomy (GTDB): domain Bacteria; phylum Verrucomicrobiota; class Verrucomicrobiia; order Chthoniobacterales; family Chthoniobacteraceae; genus JANLQB01. Next base: position 1,226 of record JANLQB010000971.1, on the reverse strand, counting down.
CGCTGGAGACCTCCACGGGACCGCCGTGGCCGGGCTCGCAGCGGCGCGCGGGGACAATGAAAACGGCGGTTCCGGCGTGGCCCCGGAAGCGACGCTGGTCGCGCTGCGCCTGCTGGGCGGCCCGCAGTCGGATGCAGGCGACGCGGCGGCGTTTGCGTGGAAAAACGATCTCATCGAAATCAAAAGCAACTCGTGGGGGCCGGATGATGATGGCGCGACGCTCGACGGGCCGGGGACGCTGGCGAATGCGGCGATCCAGCACGGAATCGCGACGGGGCGCGCGGGAAAAGGCACGCTTTTTTTCTGGGCGGCGGGCAATGGCGGCGGGGTGGACAACGCCAACTTCGACGGCTACGCGAACAGCATTTATACCAGCGCGATCGGTGCGGTGACGGATGCGGGAACGCAGGCGCCGTATAGCGAATCGGGCGCGAATTTGCTCGGCGTCGTTCCGTCCGATGGCGGCGCGCAGATGCTCACGACGACGGATGTCCAAGGCGCGGGCGGATACAACGACGGCTTCACTCCGGGCAATTTTGCGGACGGGAGTTATACGAATGATTTTGGCGGCACCTCCGCGGCGGCACCGCTCGCGGCCGGCGTGTCCGCGCTCGTTTTGCAGGCAAATCCAAACCTCGGCTGGCGCGACGTGCAGGAAATCCTGATGCGTTCGGCGACGAAAAATGACGCCGCCGATGCTGGCTGGATCACCAACGGCACGGGCATCCACTTCAACCACAAATACGGCGCGGGCCTGCTCAATGCCTCCGCTGCCGTGGCGCTGGCACCCGGCTGGACGAATCTCGGCGCGCTCACGACGTTGCGAAAACTCGACGTGATCCCGACCGCGATTCCCGACGCGCCATCGCCCGGTCTCGCCAAGACCTTCACCTTTGGCACCGCGGAAAATCTGCGCGTGGAGCATGTGACGGTGGCCGTGGACATCACGCACGCCGCGCGCGGCAGCATCGAGATCGATCTCACTTCGCCGGGCGGAACGGTGAGCCGCCTCGCGACGCAGCGTGTGCTGGATACTGCGGCGGATTTGGCCTGGACGTTTTCGACCGTGCGGAACTGGGGCGAAAGCGCGGCGGGGACCTGGACGGTGACGGTGCGCGATCAAGCGGTCGGCACGACGGGCGCGCTGAACAGCGTGACGCTTTCCCTTTTCGGCAGCAGCCCCACGAGCACCAGCGCGCCCGCGCTCACGAGCGCGACGACCGCGA
>JANLQB010000501.1:0-2374 GCA_031367565.1 Verrucomicrobiota bacterium | reverse complement strand
GACTGGAGGCCGGTGATGGGCTCGCGGGCGTGGAGGAAAATTTTCGTAACCCATGCAAAAAGGATGACGAGGTAGATGAAAACGTAGTTGCGTTTCAATCGGCGTCCCACGGCTTCAAAGGCGGATATTTTAAAGGAAGGGAGGAGGAGGTCTTCGCTGAGTTGCTTGCGCCAATCGCCCTGGATGAGCGACTCCGTCTGCATGACGGTGGGCACGAGGAAGTGCGACTCCAGCAGGCGGACGCGGGCGCGGAAGGCGTCGTAGAAACGGTAGCGGCGGGCCTCGATCCAAAGCATGATGCTGACGATGGCGAGATTGAAAACGAAGATGATGTGGGGGACTTCGTGGATGGAAAAGGCGACGGTGAAAATGGTGGAGGTGGTGGTGATGGCCCAGTTCGTCGTGTTATCGAGCCGCGCGCGCCATTGCATGATGCGGCCCAGTTCGCCGCGATAGAAATGGGACATCGCAGTGACGTAGTTGGCGTCGTTTTTAGTAGGCTCGATCATGGCGGAGTATCGGCTGAGGTGGGGAATGTTGGCAAGCGGTGGAGGGGGGATTATGGCATCAGTTTCACGGCGTAGCGCCCGGCGGTTTTGCGGAGGCGGAGGGGGGAGTCGAAGGTCGCGCTGAGATTTGCCGAGGTGAGGGCGCGGGGGAGGGGAGCGGCGAGGTGGACTCGGCCTTTGCGCAGCAAAAGAGCGTGGGTGAAGGCGGGGAGGATCTCCTCCACATGGTGGGTGACGAAGAGCAGAGTCGGCGCGCTTTTTTCCGCCGCGAGGCGATGGAGGAAATCGAGGAAGTGCTCGCGGGCGACGGGATCAAGACCGGCGCACGGTTCGTCGAGGATGAGCACGGCGGGCGTGGCCATGAGGGCGCGGGCGATGAGGACGCGCTGGCGTTCGCCTTGGCTGAGGACGAGCCATGGTCGGTCGGCGAGGTATTCGGCTTCGACTTTGCGGAGGAGGCTGCGCGCGGCTTTGCGTTCGTTCTTTTTGGTGTGTCCCCAAAAGCCGATGACCGCATCTTTTCCCGAGACGACGGTGGTCAGCGCGTCCTCGTCTTCGGGGACCATCTGGCGGATGGCGCTGCTGACGAGGCCGAGGTGTTTGCGCAATTCGCGCCAATCACTCGCGCCAAAGGTTTCGCCGAGGACTGTGATGTCTCCTTCAGTCGGTGTGAGGTAGCCGGTCAGCGCGCTGAGGAGCGATGTTTTACCGGAACCATTCCCGCCGAGGATGACCCAGTTCTCGCCGCGCGCGACTTCCCACGAGATGCGGTTGAGGATCGTGGTATCGCCGCGCTGGATGGTGAGGTCGCGGACCGTGAGGATTCTCATTCCAGTAAATCAGGCCGCACGCGTTTCGTCTTGGCGAGCGCCTGTTCGCGCCGCCACTTCGCGATCTCCGCATGGTGTCCGCTCAGTAAAACATCCGGCACGCGCCAGCCGCGAAATTCGACGGGCCGCGTGTAGTGCGGGAACTCGATCAGGCCGCTGGAAAAGCTGTCGTCGGGCGCGCTGTTTTTATCGCCGAGCACGCCGGGAAGCAGCCTTACGACAGCATCCGCGACGACTGCGGCGGCGATTGCGCCATTTGTGAGCACGTAATCGCCGATGCTGATTTCGTCATCAACGAGGTGGTCGATGACGCGCTGGTCCACGCCTTCGTAATGGCCGCACAGCAGGATGATGTGCTCCAACTTCGCGTAGTCTTCCGCGATTTTTTGCGTGAAAGGCTGGCCGCCGGGAGACAGGAGAACGACGCGAGCGTCAGCCGTGCGGAGTTCTTCGACGGCGGCGAAAAACGGCTCGCACTTCATCACCATCCCCTGACTGCCGCCGTACGGCATGTCGTCGGTCGTGCGGTGTTTGTTGTCCGCCCACTTCCGCAAATCGTGGACGCGCAAATCCACGAGGCCGCGCTGCTGCGCCTTCCCGATCATGCTCGCGCCGAGCGGGGCAGCGGCGATTTCGGGGAAGATTGTGAGGATGTCGAGGCGCATGGCAGAAGGATGAAACCGCTGATACTCGCCGATCGACGCAGATTTTCAGAATCCGAAATCTGCGTCGATCTGCGGAAATCTGCGGTTCAAACCTGCGCTCAAGCCACCTTCGCGACCTTGGCCTTCGCCGGTGTCTTCTTCGCGCGGGGCTCGAACTCAAAGATGACCTTGCCCTCTTCGAGCTTCAGATATGCGGCGAAGGGCTTGCCTTTTTTGCTGATGAAACGCGGGAGCAAGTCCGTCTTTCCGTCGCGGAAAATCTTGATCGCCTGCTCGACCGGGATGGTGCGCTGGCAGATGAGTTTGCCGAGGCGGACGGGCTTCACGCCGTCTTTCACGCAGAGGAAGGCGGAGTCGGTTTCGTAAAATT
>JANLQB010000904.1:0-7054 GCA_031367565.1 Verrucomicrobiota bacterium | reverse complement strand
ATAGAGCAGGTCGCTGCTGATGCAGAGTTCTTCGGCGACTTGGGAGACAGGCTTGCCTGTGCTCAGAAGCTCAACGGCCTGCGCCTTGAACTCGGGGGTGTATCGTTTGCGGGGTGCTAGATTCATGGGTCTTCGATTCTGTAGGCTCTTGGTCCAGAAATCTAGAGCACCTCAGGAGGAGAGTTTGGGGGCGAAGGCAGAGTAGGCGGCGACGAGTTCCTGGAGGCGGCGTTCGGCGCCGGGGCGATCCGCGCAGGCGAAGACACTGCGGATGTCGGCGGCGACTTGGGCGCGCAGTTCGAGGCACCGGACATAGGCCTGGGCGTTTTGCTGGAGGTGGAACTGGCAGCGTTGCCAAGGCAGGGAGGGAAAGACGGCACGGCGTGCGGCGCCCAAGCCGGCGTGGTCGTCGGAGACGAGGAGTTGGAGGCCGCAGAGGCCGCGTTTCTGGAGGCTCGCGAGGAAGTCGCGCCAGTGAACTTCGGCTTCGCTCAAGGCGACGCTGACGCCGAGGATTTGGCGTTTACCATCGGGGCCGATACCCAGGGCGATGAGCACCGCGCAAGTCCAGGACGCGGCCGCCGTGGCGGACTTTCTCGTAGCGTGCATCGAGGAGGACGTAGGGGAAGGCGCCGAGGGGGCGGGTGCGCCAGAGTTCGAGGTCCGCGTCGAGGCGGGCGGCGCACTGGCTGACCTGGGTGGAACTTACGGAGGTGCCGCAAAGCTCTTCAAGGATGGTGGTGACTTTGCGAGTGGAGACGCCTTGGACATACATTTCGGCAAGCGCGAGGATGAGCGCCTGCTCGCTGCGGATGCCCTTCTCAAGGGCCGAAGGATAGAAGTCGACCTCGCCGCGCACCTGCGGGATGGCGAAGGTGATGGGGCCCAGGCGGGTCTTGAGGGTCTTGGGTTTGAAGCCGTTGGCGTGGCCCAAGCGGGCATCGGTGCGCTCGAAAGGCCGGGCCCTGAGCACGTGGGAACGCTCGGCCTGCATGGCCTCGTTGACGAGCAGGCGAAGCCCCTCGGCAAAGCCGTCGGAGCCTTCGTCATTGAGGAGTTGCAGCACGGATTGGAGGAGTTGAGGATGAGTGAGGTGGGTCATGTGTGGTTTTGGTGTTGGTGTTTTCGAGACACCCCAACCTGAACCCATGTGACCCACCCTCTGCCAGACTGCGGAACGTCGCCGCTCCCCTGCGGGAGCTGGCCTTGGCGACGGCAGAGCATTTTACAGAAAGACTTTTACATCCCCAATAAAAGGCCCATTGACCAGAAACCACCGTCCGCAAAACCTTGAAAAAACTTAACAATTTCGCAGTGCTTTCCCCGACAAGAATCGGTGAGTAAGCAAATTTTACTACTGTTTTACATCGGTTCGTACTTCCGGCTTCTCAGACTCCCGATCAGGACGAAGCACACTGCCCTTTGCATTCTTCGCAGATTCGGCGAAAAAGCCCAAGGTGACGTGGCGACGGTACTTCAATTCATTCCGTAACGGGGAACGTACAGCTCTCACCCACTGATGGCCACCCTTCATCCGAAAGATGTCGTGGCTTCCGAATCTTGGTATCGGCAACGCATCGAAATTCTCTCTCGTGAGGAGCGAGCATGCGCAGCACCGGGCGTCTGCAGACGTTTGGAACGAAGAAGCGAGCCCGTTCCTGAACGCTTAATCGAGTTGCCTGATCGCCTCCACAACCATCCTGACTTCGTCACAATCAAGAATGCAGTCACGATCGTTAAAAACCATTCGACCACCTCCGAGCGTGTCATGGATTTTTTGAAGTAGTGGGCTGTTCAATTCGATTCCCTTATCTGCGAAAAATGCAGCCTTTCCCGCTTCCGTCATGTCCTCTCCCTCGCTGAAATACTCCGCCCAATCTTGGCCGGTGATGCTCGAATGACGAATCTGAATCCCTCCACCGATCCCTCGCCGCACGTCAATTTTTTCACCACGTTCATTTTTAAGGGAAATCGTTTTCACACCAATCTATTACCAGCTAGGACCACGCTTTATCGATAATCCCGAGAAGCATGGTTGCAGCGTAGGCCAAAACGATCGGTGACACGCAAAAACTTCGAGCGCCATATTTGGCCAGGATGCAGGGCGTCCCAAACCTGACGTCATGATTGCAGAATGCCTGCGTTGATGGGTATTTTGCGAAGGAGCCCCGTCGAAATCAGACCGGAAAAGTAGTCATGCAGCCGCGCTGCGGTGCGCGGTTGGCGGAGCAGGACACCCGCTTCGATGTTTCGCGTCTGTGCCGCTCCGGTGAAGTTCGCTGAGGTGATGAACGCCGTTTTTCGATCTACAACAACGGTCTTCGCGTGCAGGACGCCGCCGCCAGACTCAACTGCATCGAAGCCGCGCGGGTCGTGCCAAATCTCAGGGGCACGCTGCCCCGGCCAGTGCTTTTTTTGAAAGTTAGCGGCGAATGATTGAGCGATCAGCGACAACGGCTGATTGCTGGGATCCCTGCGATGGGTGAGATCCACGATGAACGTAACCCGGAAGTTTGGATTGGCGTCGTGCTTCGCCGCGAGTCGCTGGAAGAACTCTGCGGCGTCGTAAAAGACGTAGCTGGAGATCATCACTTCCTCCGTGGCTTCCTCAAACAGGGAAAGCACTGTCGTGCGGGTATCCACGACGGGAGTGCCTGCGACTTCGGGACCGCTGAGGACCAGTTGGGCGCTACGCTCGGCAGCGTCCCTTTCCGCGAGTGCGCGCCCGAGGCTTTCGCAGAGCAGGGCGGTCGTCGTCAGGTTGAAGCCAGCGGCGGCCAGACTGCGGAGCGCCTGCTCGACTTCACCCGACTGATCCCCGGCGAAGGGCAGCAACGCCTGGCGGGAAAAGCCATGGCGCAGGGTGCCGCCGGATAGAGCGCGGCCCAGCTCGGCGAGGGTGGTGGAAGGCAGTCGCAGAAGTACGCCGACGGCCTCGTCCTGCGCGCTCATGCGGGCCGATCGAAGAACTCACAGTCGAGCTGCTCGATCGTGGAGACGACAAGACTGCGGTCGAGGTAGCGGTTCATTTGCTCGCAGGATGTTTCCGCGATGTAGAGGCAGCCGTGACAGGCGCTCCCGGAAAGTTGTTCAACGGAGCCGTGGGCCGGAGAATGCGATGAGCAGACTGGGTCGTTCGAGCACAGCGTGCCGAGCTGGCACGCGCGAGCGAGATGCCGTCGAAGGTCCCGCGCTGCCTGCACCAGGCCACCCAACGTGCCTTGGGCATCGCTGGAGCTGGTGTAAATGAGGATCCCGTAGCACCCGGTCATCCCCGTGCTGCCGGGGACGGGCGCGTAGATGCGCTCCCGCAGCGACGAGGACGGATAGCCGCATTCGAGTGAGATCGCGGAAATGAGCAGGTGCGCGAGCGAGTGGAGCAGCACGTAGGCGGCTCCGGGGTATTCGCCCGCAGGCACTTGCCGCTCCTTCAGCCATGCTTCGAAGCCGGCCTTCAGCGCCGCCTCGCGTGTCTGCACAGCGGGGCTGACCCGCCAGGTGTCCACAGCCTCGGCGCGGAATTTCAAGAAAAGGCCCTCGCCGCGATTCTCGACCGCGGGCATCCACTTCGGGTGATCGGCGATTGGAGCGGGCTCCACCTTTGGGTCGAGTTCACCCGAGATGTCCGGCCCCGCGGAATCGAAGCGTGTGAAGCCGGTCAGAGCCGTGACTTCCCGCAGACGATGCACGAGGACGACTTTCTCTAGTGCCTCAAGCCTCGGGGCTTGCCACCGTGTGGGCTCCAGTTCGCGGGCAAAAAAGTCGCCATCCGGCTCGTCGGTTGCCGCCTCGGAAGGTGCGCGCGTCAGGGCTTCAAATTCCACATCTTTCACGGAACGCGTAACAGCCGATGCTGCTTCTCCACCGCGAATTCGTTCGATGGATGCGAGCAGCTCCGCGTTGGTAAATTTGGCCAGCCGTGTGGTGAGGTCCGGCTTCTGTCTTTCTTCTTCCAATCGCTCCCCCGTCTTTACAGGTCGAAGATAGTTCTCCCACAATTCCAGCACCACCACGTCCACCGCAGCCATGCTGTCCGGGATGGAGATGACGGGTAGGAGGCGGGCGAAATAGGCGTTGCTGGCGTTGCGCTGGAGCAGCCAATTCGGCTCACCACACGAGCACTCGATGTCGTTCAACCACGGGCGGCTGCCGTTGCATTTACCGAGGGGCGGCGGCGACTGATCCCGTTGCGCGGCTTCGCGGAGGCTGCGCTGGGCACCACATTCGCAGACGATCCAGATTTCCGAAAGATCACCGCTCGTGCCGCGCTCCTCAATCCAGAGATCCTGCTGGCAGGGCACCCGCCCGCCGTGTGTGAAGTCGCGCCACTGAATGTCTCCGACGTGTCCTTTGCGGCATGCGCGGACGAAACGCACCGGCACCACCGGTTTCGCTTTGTTGCCGTCGAGCCGTTCACGATACCGGCCTTTATCGAGTTCCATCACCTGCACGAGCCGCCGGCGGCGGTGCCCGTGGGCCGACTCCTGCGCATACTGGACGATGAACCAGTGCGGAAAGATGTAGCCTTTTACGCCGGGTTGCACCCTGCCCTGCCGGAACTGCAAATCCTCGGCGGGTGGCGGGCTGCGCAATTCGATGGTCGGCCGCTGGAAAAGCCGACCGACTTTCGCCGCAAGACGCGGCTCATGGATGATGCACGGTTGATCCGGCCGGTAGCTCCATCCTTGCAGGCCGGCGACAATCACCGACTTGTCCGGCAGATCCACCATCGCGCCGGGGCCGAAGGTGCTGATGAGTTGGTTGGAACGGAGTTGCGCTCGATCGCTCATGAATTGGTGCCGATGGCGGAGGGTTCTTGCAGGATGTCCACGGCGGCTTCCACGTCGCGCATGGAGCGGTTCGCGCAAAAGCGTCGCTCGTCGTCGCTGGCGGTGGTGAGCGTGGGGTCGAGGAAATCGCGCAACAGCGCCGAGTCGCTCACACGGTCCTCAAATCGTTGGTAGGGCAGCGCACCCGCGCCTTGCGCTACGCGGTCGTGGATGAGCCGCCCCCACGCCGCGAGCAGCGCATGCGCGCGGTTGATGACATGGCTTTCCAGGTCCGCGCCTTTTTCGTTGTTGGCGATCTCCAGGTCGTGCGTCCGCGCGCGCTGGCCGAAGATTTTCACCAACTCCTGCAACTCCGTGAAATGCGTCTGTGCCGACATCGCGCCCGCGCCGGGCGTGAGTTTGCCGAGACTGTGCCGGCAGAGGCCCACGACCGCCGCGGCCAGCGCGCGGTCGAGGGCACGGGGCGAAAATGGCGTGACGCTCGTGGCCTCGACGGAGCGGTAAAAGGTGCGGTGATAGACATTGAAGCGTTCATAGTGCGAGCGGTCGCGCGGACGGTGGATGTTGAGCAGGGTCACCACGAGGCCGGGTTTGTCCTTCTGCCGGCCCACGCGGCTCGTCGCTTGGATGTATTCGCTGCTCGTCTTGGGCTGGCCAAAGACGACCATCAGACCGAGCCGCAAAATGTCGAGACCCACCGAGATCATGTTCGTGGCCAGCGCCACGTCCACGCGTTCCTCGCTCGCAAAATCCGCGGCCAGCCGTTGTTTCGCGGCGGCCACCTCGTCGGTGTCCACGCGTGAGGTCAGCTCCAGCGGGCTGTGGCGGATGTAGCGCGCGGCAAAGAGCCGGTCCTCCGGTTCCAGCCGCCGCCGCCGCCAATAAAGTTCGAGCTGTGTCTTGATCTCGTCCTCGGCGATGCGCCGGCTGCCGCCGAGTTCCCGCAGGCTGTTGAAATAACCCAGCAACGTCATGTAGGGATCTGCGGGATTCCCAGGCACCCGGCCTCCGTGGTCGTGGTAGAGCCGCCCGGCGCCGGCGAGCAGTGCACGGGCGACACGCAAGAGCACCACCTTCATACTTCGCCCCTGTGCGGCGACGCCGAGATAGAGCCGGCCGGGAGTCTGCGGTGTCGCGGGCGTGGTGCGCGCGAAAAACGAATCCATCCGGCTGGGGCCGGGCGGTGGAAAGATCGCCGTCTGCGCGCGCCCGAAGAGCGCTCGGATCTGCCGGTCGGCGCGGCGCACCGTCGCCGTCGATGCGATGATTTTCGGACGCCGCACCCCACCGCCAGGCAGCGGGCGGCAGCAGAGCTGTTCGATGGCCACCTCGTAGATGCCCGCGATGGTGCCGAGCGGACCGGAGATCAGGTGCAACTCGTCCTGCACGATCAGATCCGGGGGGAGCAGCGCGCCGCCGGGGATTGGCTGCCCTTTGTTCGGATCGCACGGCCCGTAGAAACCATCGTTGTCGTGCCGCTGCACATGCCCGAAGAGACAGCCCACGCGACCCGTCCACGGCAGCGCGGCAAATTTATCCACGGTCGCGATCAGAAAACACGGCAGCCGGCGGTAGATCGGCTCATCCACCCCCACGATCGGCAGCGTCATATTTTGCGCGCTGGAGAATTCGCATGTGTCTCTCGCACACGACACCCGCAGGTCGTTCGGTTGCGGCGAACCGATGGGATGCAACTCCCAGCAGTCCGCGTTGAATTTTTCCCCGCACCACGGGCAGGACTCGATGGGAATTGGTGCACTGTATTTGGTGCTCTTTCCTTTGAATTTCGTCGTCCGCGAATACGCCGTTTTGTCCGCGCCCGCGGAAGTATCACCAGCCTTGCCCATGCGATTCGGCGTGGCCGCGGAGCCGACCCAGAGGCCGATCTCAAAAGGCCACGTCCCGAGCCGCTGGTCGATCTTCCGCTCCAGCTCCAGCGCGCACATCAGCGCCGCCGCGCGCCCGAGCTGGTCGAGCGTGAGCAGCCGCAGGGTGTATCGCATGAGGATGCTCACACCCGCCGATGCCGCACCTTTGTTTCGCAACCGCCGCAGCACGAGCGTGAAGGCGGCAAGGCCGAGATACGCTTCCGTCTTGCCGCCGCCGGTCGGGAAAAAGAGCAGGTCCACGATCTCGCGCTCGGGGTGCGCCGGGTCGGCGAGTCCCGTGAGATTCATCAGCACGAAGGCGAGCTGGAACGCGCGCCACTGCGGCGCTTCATCTGGGCGCCGACGACGGGCGGCGCGAGCCATCGCGCGATTCGC
>JANLQB010000869.1:0-3617 GCA_031367565.1 Verrucomicrobiota bacterium | reverse complement strand
AAAGCTGCTGGTGCCGACGCTGCCGCCGCTCTGCACCGCGAGCGTCGCGCCGCCATTGATGGTGAGGATACCGGCGTTCTGGAACGTCGAGCCGCCGCCAACCACCTGCACATCCCCTCCCGCGACCGTGTGGTTGCCGCTGTTCACGAAATCGCTCCCGACTTCGATGCGCAACGTCTTGCCAGCAGCCACCGTCACCGTGCCGGCGGCGGCCCTGGTCAATTGCGCGCCGCCGGTGAGCGTCAGGCTTTCGTTAATGTTCAGCGTGCTCGTCCCATTGACGGCGATGCTTGCGGTGCCGGAGAAGGTGCCGGTGACGCCAGTCACGGCCATGTTTACGGTGCCGGCATTGATCACGAGATCGCCCTGCTGGGTGAGAAATACCGGGGCGTAGGTCATCGTGCCTGCGCCGGTCTTGGTCACCGTGCCGGAGCCGCTGAAGTTGCCAAACGAAAACGCCCCGGCACCGTCCAGGCTCAGCGAGCTGGCGAGGGGCACATCCACCGAGCCCGTGAAGGTCAGCGGGCCGCTGGCCGCATTGAAGCTCGCCGCGGCGTTGCCGATGACGACCGTATTATCGAATCTCTGCGCCTGCGTGTCGTTATTGAAGATGCCGCCCGCGCCGATGGTGAGGATCGAGCCGCCGATCACGAACGCACCCGCGGTGTTGTTGAAGGTGATGCTCTTTGCGCTGAAATCCGTGCTCACATTTGGCGTGAGCCGCACCGCGCCTGCAAAGATCAGGTCCGTGTTCGCGAGATCGCTGACCGGCGCGGAGTTATCGAGCCAGTTGAGCCCCGTGGAGAGATTGTTGTCCGCGCCGCCGCCGTCCCAAGTGTCGGTGACGGCGAAGGCGCGGGCGGTGAGGAGGAGCGCGGCGATGGTGGTGGCGAGGATGCGGGGTGTGTTCATGGAAAGGAGGTGTGAAGAGGAAGCACGCGCGTCCGGCGTCAGGGACTCGGGCAGTTTTCGCGAGGGATGGTGCGGACGATCCGGGGTCCGGGATGCAGGTCGGTTCGGAGCAGGGGATACAGCAATGATCGAGTTCATGTGCAAAAAGGGAAGCGCGTGGCGTCCGTGCCGTGCAAAACCGCCTTTAACGCTTATCAGATTTATGGCTTTGGGCGAAATGAATCTGCCTCCGCCACGTCACTTCCGTTTGTCGGCCTTCATCCTACCCCGTCGGCGCGCTGACAGTTCGCTTGTCATCCCCGTGCCTTTGGCCAATTGTCCCCGCTCTTTTTCAGAAACTACGAGACCGCCATGAAGCATCTGCTTTCCATCGAATCGCTCACCACTGCCGAACTGCACGACCTGCTCGCGCTCGCCGCCGAGATGAAGGCCACGCGCGGACGCCACGCGGCGCATCCGCTGCGGCATCAGTGCTGGGGCATGATGTTCAGCAAGTCGTCCACGCGGACGCGCGTGAGTTTTGAAGTAGGCATCCGCGAACTCGGCGGCGATGTGCTTTTCCTCAGCGCGAATGACATCCAGCTTGGGCGCGGCGAGCCGATCAAGGACACGGCGCGCGTCATGGGCCGGATGTTGCACGGCGCGGTGATCCGCACTTTCGCGCAGCAGGACGTGGTGGATTTCGCGGAATACTCCGGCCTCCCGACGATCAATGCGCTCACCGACGACGAGCATCCGTGCCAGATCATCGCGGACCTTCAGACGATTCAGGAAAAGCTCGGGAGCTTTGAAAAGAAGGTCGTCACTTTCGTCGGCGACGGCGCGTGCAACGTCCCGCGCTCCTGGATGTGGGCCGCCGCTCGCCTCGATTTCGAGCTACGCATCGCCGCGCCGGTCCCGTTCCAGCCCGATCCCGCCCTCGTGAAAGCGTGCGGGCCGCGCGTGAGCGTGACCGACGACCTCGCCGCCGCCGCCGAGGGCGCGGACGTGCTTTACACCGACGTGTGGGTGAGCATGGGCAAGGAAGAGGAAGCAGCCTACCGCCTCGCACAGCTCGGGGCTTACACGATCGACGACGCCCTCGTTGCCAAAGCCAAATCTGGCGCGCTCGTGATGCACTGCCTGCCGGCCTATCGCGGGAAGGAAATCTCGGAAGCCGTCCTCGAAGCCCACGCCGACACGATTTTCACCCAGGCCGAAAACCGTCTCCACGCGCAGAAGGCCGTGCTGGCGCGAGTGGTGCGCTGAGCGATCGGCTCCGCAGTTTTCCCCTTTGATCGAACCCGGACGGTTCGTTGCGCAAAAGCGCGGGTCAAATACGGAACAGTCGGGGGACTTCGACGTCGAAGCCGCCACGAGTTCCGTCGGCCAGGCCGTTCCCGAACCCGGCAGCGCCGCCCTGTTTCTCAGCGGACTCGCCAGTCTGCTCGGCCTGCCCCGTCGCCGTGCGTAAGTCTGGGGAAAGTTTTACTCGCGCGTCCGTTCTATCCGGACGTGTGAGTAAAACTATACCTTTGTCATCGCCATGATTTGGGGCATGGCCGGTTTGCTTATTTTGACCCCGCGGATCGAGGATTCCCGTCCGTCGAATCCGTAGCGAGGGCCGGAACGCGATACAGTTGTATCTTGAGTTTCCTGCGACACGCTGGGAGCGGTCCGACCTTTCACGATAAAATTCCCTCCAAGTATCTGAAAATGCCGTGTGAAATCGCTGACGCTGTTTGTTCAGCGAAGATTTCGCGACCGTTGACCCACTTTTTTCTGGACAATACAATTGAAGAAGCTCTAATCCCCATATCCGGCGCACCTCGCGCAACCCCCATCCCCCTAGTTAGTATTATTCCAACTCGTTTCCCCACCTTACTATGTCCCTACCTAAATCAGTTACTTCTAAGCATATGAGTTCAAATGTGCTCGCAGCGTTCACTTGCGGAATCATTTCCGTCACGGCCGCAGCGACAGCGCATGCGGGTTTTGTGTTTGATCTCCAGGCATTGTCTGGCGCCGGCGGAGCAACGGTCACCGATGCGAAGACCGTTAGCATTGATCCTAACCACGCTGTGGGTTCCTCTGTCGTTTTCGCTTTGGTGGGAATGTCGCTCGGTAACAATTCTTTGCTGGATGAAGGCTTTCAGAGTGCTCTCTCGTCGGTCCTTTCGTTTGCGCCGACCGGAGTTAAGAATATCAGAGGCAATTTTTCGACTCCGGTGATTGATCCCACTTATCTTACCGGAGCCGCATTTGCGGGCGCCGTGGCGGACTTAAATGGAGACGGAGATTTGGACGTGGGAGGAGCGCTAACCGGAGCAACCTCTGTTACTGGCAGCTTTATCAACGTTCGTGCTTCAAGCATGGTTAACAGTGGCTCTAGCGCAACTGACCTGCCTGGAAATGCCGGTCGAGCGTTTGTATTTGGAACGGTTACGTGGACGATTACCAGCGTTGACGATATCAACTCTGCTCTGGTGACGTTTGCGAATTTCGGCATTCCTACGTTCGCCTCCACAGTTTTCAATGCCCAGCGTGCCTTGTATCAGATCGATGGTGTAAATGGGAATGGTGGCTCTGCGGCTTTACCCAAAATATCCGCCGGGCCAAACGTCAGCGTGCAACTCGGCATCGTTCCAGAACCTTCAGTCTCTCTCCTATGCAGTTTGGCATTCGGGGCAATGGGACTTCGGAGATTTCGCCGCTAGGTCGGGCGT
>JANLQB010000852.1:0-3061 GCA_031367565.1 Verrucomicrobiota bacterium | reverse complement strand
TTCTGATCTTCGGGCGGGAGGAAGACGCGGAAGCGGTTTTTGTCGATCGCTTTCATGTAGGCTTCGGTCGGGCTGACGATGCCTTGTTGCATCACCGCCCAGATCGCGTCGTCCATGAATTGCATGCCCTGGCCTTTGCCGCCGACGATTACGTCTTGCAGCTTTTGCGTCGCGCCTTCGCGGATGATCGCGCTGGCGGCGGCGTTCACGACGAGGATTTCGTTCACGGCGAGTCGTCCGCCGCCGTCGCAGCGCTTGAGGAGAAGCTGGGCGACGACTCCGCGCAGGGAGTTCGCGAGCATGGTGCGCACTTGCGCCTGCTGATCGCTGGGGAAAACGTCGATCATCCGATCGACGGTTTTACGCGCGTTGTTTGTGTGCAGGGTGCCGAATACGAGCAGGCCCGTTTCGGCGGCGGTGAGCGCGAGCTGGATGGTTTCCAAGTCGCGCATTTCGCCGACGAGCACGATGTCCGCGTCTTCACGGAGTGCGGCTTTGAGGCCGTGCGGGAAAGTGGTCGAGTGATCGGGCACTTCGCGCTGGGTGATGATCGCGCGTTTGTTTTGATGCACGAATTCGATCGGCTCCTCGATCGTCACGATGTGCCGCGAGAAGTTGACGTTAATGTAATCGAGGAGCGCCGCGAGCGTCGTCGATTTTCCTGAACCGGTCGGGCCGGTGACGAGCACAAGGCCGCCGCGCAGATTGCCGAATTCTTTCACGACCGGCGGGATGCCGAGCTGGTCGAGCGACATGATTTTCGTCGGGATGAGACGGAAGACCGCGCCGTAGCCGTGCGATTGCTTCAGGAAATTGCAGCGAAAGCGCGAGTGCTCATCCATCTCGTACGCGAAGTCGAGATCGCCCGTGGTTTCGTAACGCTGCCAGCGCTCCGGCCCGGAGATTTCGCTCAGCATGTAGGCCATCTCATCGTGCGTGAGCTCTTCTTCCCGGATCGGGATGATCTCGCCGTGTCGGCGAATTTTCGGCGGTTGCCCTTGCCCGAGGTGAAGATCGGATGCGCCAGCGTTGACGAGGACTTCGAAGAATTGATCGATGTAAGCCATGGGAAGAAAGGGGTGAGGGGTGGTTCCGGGAAGAGACGATGAGGTGTTTTAACTCACGACTTAAAATGCTGGCGCATGAGCTGTTTCTGCTCGGAGCGGGCATAGGCTTCTTCTTCGGAAATGAGGCCTTCGTCGTAGAGCGCGATGAGGGAGTCGTCCATGAGACGCATACCGTTTTTGCGACCGGTCTGGATGATGCCGGGGAGCATGAAGGTTTTGGCATCGCGGATGACGGCACCGACGGCGGGGGTGTTCGTCAGGATTTCCATGGCGAGGACGCGACCGAGGCCGTCTTTTTTGGGGACGAGCTGCTGGGAGACGATGCCGCGCAGGGACTCGGAGACCATGATGCGGATTTGCTCGCGTTGATCGACGGGGAATACGTCCAGCACACGATCGAGCGTGCGTGAGGCGTTGCCGGTGTGCAGCGTTCCGAGAACCAAGTGACCCGTCTCGGATGCGGTGATGGCGAGCTGGATCGTCTCCAAGTCGCGCATTTCGCCGACCATGATGATGTCGGGATCTTCCCGCAGCGCACCGCGCAGGGCCGCGCCGAAGGAGGCGGTGTGGGTGTGGACTTCGCGCTGGGTGACGTGGCAGCCGCGCGAGGGGATGATGTATTCGATCGGGTCTTCGAGCGTGATGATGTGGTCGTGTCGCGACTGGTTCACATGATCGACCATCGCGGCCAGAGTCGTTGATTTCCCCGAGCCGACCGAGCCGGTCACGAGGATGAGGCCGTTCTGGTATTGCGTGAGCGTTTTGAGCTGCGACGGCAGACCCAGCTCGTCCATCGAGCGCAGCTTGCTGTTGATGATCCGGAAGACGATATCGATGCCGAGACGCTGGCGCACGACGCTGGCGCGGAAGCGGCCAAACGAAGTCGCGTAGGCAAAATCGACGTCGCCGCGGCTGCTCAGTAATTCTTTTTGATGGTCGTTCAGGAAGCCCATCGCCAGCCGCTCGGTATCGCTCGGAGCGAGCGTATCCGCCTGCAACCAGATGGACTCGAGAGTTCCAAAGCGCCGCCAAATGGGCTGCGCATTGACGCCGAGATGGATGTCGGAGGCGTCTGATTCCTGGCCGATCTGGAGGTATTGATCGACGTGTTCGAGCGTGTGGACGGCTTCGCCTTGAGTGGCCGGGGGATGATTTTCTTCCATCGTGTTTGGTTCGTGCGAAGAGAATTCGAGGTGCGTTCTAAAAGCAACCCTAAGTTTTCCGACGGTGCCGAAAAACGAGCATTTATCGGGGTCCGGTGCGCCGGCGAGGCTCTTGCTGGCGCGAGGCGAAGTCCGCGAAGCGGGCCGTGAGCAGCGAGATGAGCGGCGGGCGCGCGAGGTCAAAGGCGACCTTCAGCATCGGGAGCAAAATTCCTGCTCCGAGCGCAGCTTTCGCGGTCGCGCTTTCGCCTTTAATCTTCACCGTCCGCCGCGGCCGCAACCGCGAAAACACGATGCCAGTGAAAGCTGCGCCCGCGAGCCAAGCCAGGCGATTTCCCGCAAAGCTGGCTCTCAACCGCGAGCGCACGTCCAAGCTCTCCGTCACGGATTCCGCGTGCTGGGAAAGCTGCGTCCTATGCGCCGCAAGCTGCGCGATCAGCGCGGATTTTCGGTCGTCGCCGTCAGCCATTCTTGATCCTTTCGCAATTCATCGAACGTCGCCGAAAACATCGGCTTGGTGATCTTCAATTTGATCCACAAAAATGCGCCCGCACCCGCCGCGACGTGCAGTACGGCCATCCCAAACGACACCCAGATCCACGCGTTTTCATCCCCAAGAAGCCGCGCGATGAGAAACACCAACGCGAGACAGAAAAACAGGTAGCCGAACACCACGAAGATCAGCCCCGCGACCGCGAGCGCCAGCAGCACTCCATAATGCAGCGCCGCTTCCCGGCCCTCAATTCCGGCCAGTTGCAGCCGCACGCGGAGGTGCGCGATCACCGTGCCTAGCCAACCGGACGCGTGTTCGAAAAAACTGGGGAAGGCCCG
>JANLQB010000845.1:0-1634 GCA_031367565.1 Verrucomicrobiota bacterium | reverse complement strand
TTCTCCATCGAGCAGTTCGACGCGATCCCGCGGGTGAAAGATGCCGACCTCGCCGAGCTTGTAAAATTCCTCGACGGAAAACCGGTAGGGACTCGGCTGGGTCTGCGGCATTGTCGCGACGCTGCTCATGCAGGGACGCTGCCACGCCGCGGCTGGGCGGGCAAGAGTCTTTCGTCTCATTTTCGGTGCTGAGGGCTTGGCAAGGCAGTTTTTGCGCGGGGAATGGAGCGGATTCGAGCGGAGCGAGAAAGACTGCCGCAGGCAGCCCGCAGGGTGAGCGCGGAGGCGCTCATCAATGTCATCGCCAGTCGCCCCTCGGCAAGCTCCGGGCCTTGCCGCTCAGGCCCTGAGCGAAGTCGAACGGGAGCCTGTCGCAGCGGCAGGCAGCCCGAAGGGTGGCCGTGGCAACGGCCAGCAACCTGAGCTTCGTGGTGAGGGGCGGGACTGCATGGAGCCAGTGCGGCGGCGCGTGAAGGCGGGTTGGCGCGAGGTCTGTCCGTAGCTGCCCCGGCGCATTGATGGGGAACCACATTCCGCACATCGTCGGCCTATGCTGGAGGCAGCATTTCGACGAACTGCGCGACTTGTTTGATTGGCATCATGAGTTGCAGTGGAAGGTCTGGCAGCGAAGTGAAACCGTAGTGTTTGTAGAAGGCGGCGGCCCGGTCATCTTTGGCATCCACAAACAGCGCAACTCCGCCTGCCCGGTTCGCGGCAGACACGGCGTCCCGCATGGCCTCGGCGAGAAGCGCGGCTCCCACGCCTTTTCCCTGCTCGGACACCGCCACCGCCAACCGGGCCAGTTTAATGGCGGGCACCCGATGGGTCGGCAGGGATTTGGCGACAGAGGGAGGCAGTTGACTTGGCTCCACTTCGGTGAACACCACGGTGTAATACCCGAGGATTCGTTCGGGCTGCGTGTCACTCACCAGGACGCTGGTGACGGAAAGACCCTTCTCGATATGTTGCCGTGCGGTGCGGCGCAGGAAGTCGTTCAACGCGCCGACACCGCAATCAAAGCCATCGCGATCGTGCTGCTTTGAGAGCTGGACGATCTTATCCACGCGGCAAGGGGCGATGCTTTTTGGCGAGGCGAGTCAGCGCGGCATTGGGTTTTGGAGGCGATTCGAGCAGTTCAAAAAAACGCTTCGTTCCCGCCTCGGTGAGCCGGATCACGTGCTCGCCTTGAATAATCTGATCGGCCATTTCGGCGACCGCATAAACGATGAGCGCGTTGAGCGACAATCCGCGCAGCTCCGCCGCCTGCTCGGCACGGGCGCGGATGTGCGGAGGAACTCGGACGGGAAGCCTGGATGTGGCGGTGGTGCTCATGGCATCATTTTGATGTCACTCGGTTGCGTGCGCAAGAGCGTTGTTTTTTAGGGGAAAAAGAAAACCGCGGAGCCGGTGAAGGCTCCGCGGTTTCTATGATCGTTTTGCGCGGAGTTTAGTTCGCTCCGGCGGCGGGCGCGGGTGCGGCGGGGGCTCCGTTGCCGGCGGCTTCGTCGCGCTCTTTCATCGCGGCTTTGCGCGAGAGCTTGATTTTGCCGCGCTCGTCCACGCCGAGGACTTTCACCCAGATCATGTCGCCCATCTTCACGACGTCCTCGACGCGGTTCACGCGGCGGTCGGCG
>JANLQB010000840.1:0-2374 GCA_031367565.1 Verrucomicrobiota bacterium | reverse complement strand
CCGCTGATGTTTTCCTGCTTCAGCCGGTTCAGCAGCACGGTGACATCTTTCGTCGTGCTCTTCGCATTCGCCGCGCCGCTGTGCTCCATGTCGGCGTAGAAAGATGGAAGCGTGATCCAGCCGAGACGCTGCACCGTGCCGTCGGGCCGCGGGCGCTCGATGATCTCCGCCTTCGCTTCCTGCTCCTTGAGTTTGATCTCGTCGCGTTTGATCTCGACCACTTTCCGCTCGGAAGGATCAGCCGCCGTCACCGGCAACACTTGCAGCCGCACGATCGTGTCCTTCTTCCCGCGAATCATCTCCACGACTTTGTCGAGCTTCATGTCCACGGCATCGACGAACTCCTTTTCGCCCTGCGCCACCGCCGACACGCGGTCGCCCACCTTGATCGCGCCGCTCTTCGCCGCCGGCCCACCCGGCACCAGTTCCATGATTTGCGCAAACCCATCCTCAGAACGGAGCACCGCGCCGATCCCGATGAGTGAGAGCTTCATGTTGATGTAAAAATTCTCGAGCTCGCTCTTGCTCATGTAGTCCGAGTGCGGGTCGTAAGATTGCGCTAGGATCGTCAGGAAAATCTTGTTCACATCCTCCTTCGTCTGCTCGCGGAGATTGCGCACGAATTGATCGTAACGCTTCGTCAACCGCGCCACAGGATCCTTCGCGATGTCCTTCGCGGGCTCCTTTTTCGCCACCTTGGGAACTTCCTTCACCGCCTCGTCCGCCGATTTCGGCTTTTCGAGAGGCTCCGGGATTTTGCTGTCCTTCCCTTCGTCACCCTTCGTGGTCGTCTTGTCACTCTTCGCGAGCTGCTCCTGCAAAAGCTCCCCTTCGATCCGATCCCGCCAAAGCTGATCCGCCTCCTCTTCGTCCTTTGGCCACGCCGACTTCTGCCGGTTCACCTCGATCGTTTTATCGCTCTTGAAATCGTGCTTCTCGTTCAGCAAAACCTTCACCTTTGCCACGCGATCCTCGACCCGCTTTTTGTAAAGATCGTAGATCGTGAACGCCGGCTCCGTGTTCCCAAACTGAATGTCATCATCCAGCACCGTCGCGTATTTCGCCGTGAACTGATCGATATCCTTCTGCGTGAAATACAGGTGGCTGTAGTCCAGCCCTTCGAGGTAATTTTTGAGCTGCAGCTTCGACATCGCATCGTCGAGCTTGCGGCGGCTGTAGTGCCCCTGCTCCAGCAGGCGACCGACCGAGATTTCCACCTGTCCCGGATCCGGCGCTTCCGCCCGGAGATTTGGGATAGCGAGTGCTATGGTGGCGGCCAGCGGCCAGGAGAGAAGATTGGAAAACTTCATCGCATTTTTATTTCTTGGGAAGAGTGACGCAAACTGTCAGAAAATGTTCAAAGCGCAATGAAGATAGGCGGCACGGGCATCCCAACGAAAGCGCGCGCTGTGCCACTCCGCGCTCGACACCCCACCTTTCCACTCACACCTTCCCGCGCTCCATGAAGATCGAGACGTTCACCGGCGGCATTTTCGATACGAACTGCTTCTTTCTCCCCGAGCACGGCATCGTCATCGACGCCCCGCAAGACGCCGCCACCTGGCTCGCGCGCCGTGGCGCAAAAGTGAAAACGCTCCTACTCACGCACGGCCACATCGACCACGTCTGGGACGCCGCCCGCATCCAGCGCGACCACGGCTGCCGCGTCGCGTATCACGTCGATGGCGAGGAGATGATCACCGTCCCCGACTACTTTCTAAAATACGGCTACAACTGGGAAATCGAACCCGTCACGCCCGATCAGCACCTCGACGAAGCCGCCTCGCAAATCATCGAAGGCATCGACTTCCAAATCCTCCTCGTCCCCGGCCACTGCCCCGGCAGCCTGTGTTTCCTCGCGAAAGAAGCGCGCACCCTCTTCGGCGGCGACGTGCTCTTCGCCGGCGGCGTCGGCAGATGGGATCTCCCCGCCGGCGACGGCCCGCTGCTCTTCAAAGGCATCCGCGAAAAAGTCTTCGCGCTCGCCGACGACATCACCGTCCTCCCCGGCCACGGCCCCGCGACGAAGATCGGCATCGAGCGGAAGACAAATCCTTACGTTGGCGAAAGCGCGAGTTTTCCCTAAACGAAGATGGGACCGCGAAATCCGCGGTTCATTTCATCTCCGGATTTTGAGCTAAAGCTTCCGCAAAAACGCCTCGAAAAACTCCACGCCCTTTTCGAGATCGGCCACCGCGATCCACTCATCCTTCGTGTGTGCCTGCGCGATCGAGCCCGGCCCGAGCGCCACGGCTGGCATCCCGCGTTCCGCAAAAAAACACGCATCGCAAAACCACGGCGCACCGACCGGCTTCGCGCCGCACTCGCCGAGCTTCGCGATCATCGGATGCGACGGATCGGTGAGGAGCGGCGG
>JANLQB010000838.1:0-1543 GCA_031367565.1 Verrucomicrobiota bacterium | reverse complement strand
TCTTCGATGGGAACGCTGGATCTGAGCGGCTATTTATCGATGAAAACGGCATGGTGGGACTTGGGACGGTGACGCCATCGGAAAAACTGGAAGTCAACGGCTCCGCCAAAATCACGGGTTCCGTGTCGATCGGTGGCGGTGCGGCAACCTGGACGCAGGGAACGAGCGTTCCCGCCACTCCCGAGCCGGACGGGTCACTTTACTCGCGCGTCAATTCCGGGGCTAATAGTGGATTATATGTGCGGGAAAACGGCGCGTGGGAAAAAAAGTAGCGACCTTACTCAAAGAGGTGGATTTCCGCTTTTAAAAAAGACGCGCACACCTTCTGCAACTCCATCCGCGTATTCACGGAAAATGCTTTGGCGGAGGCTCCCGGCGACTTCGCGCTCGCCTTCGTAATCGCCGGCCTGGATGCGCTCCCAGACTTCGCGGCTGTTCATGGTGTAGGCTTCGAGGAAGACGACGGGGCAGCGGTAGAGCCGGTTTGCAAGAAGGTTTCGCGCCCACACGTAGGGGCTCGGGCCGGGGCGGCGGGCGGTATCGCGGGTGTAAATGCGCGGCGGGAGCGCGAGGTGGCGGGCCATCGTTTGGATGACGGTTTCGCAGGCGGATTCCTCGGCGGCGGCGGTGCGACCGAGCAGCTTTAGGAGCATGTCGTGGCGGACGTCGTCATTGCGGAGTTCGGCGGCGCTGTAGGTGCCGTTGATGAGCGCGTGGAGGAAATTGTTCGGCGTGAACGTGGGCACTTTGGCGTCGCCCCACGCGTCGGCGTCGAAGTGCAGGCAGAGGATGAGATCGGGGCGGATTTGCGTGTTCACCACCGTGGCGCGGTGGCGGATTTCGGCGGTGCGGAAAAAGAGGAGTTCGCTTTGAAATTGGACGCTGGTGGCGCGCTGCGGGTCGTCGCCGCTGGCGTAGGTTTCGGCGGGATTCGTGGCGCCTTGCAGGAGGAGCACGGCGCGCGCGGCTTCGCGCAAAGTTTCCGGTCGATCGGGCGTCGTCGGGCCGGGCGCGCGGCGGACGAGCGTGACTTCGGCTCCGAGCGCGGTGAGCTGCGGCGCGAGGAGGTTTGCGACGCGCAGCGTCAGGTCGCCTTCGGTCACGGGAAGCGTGTCGCCGGCCTGGTACCAGCGCTCTTCCATCTTCGCCCAATCGCCGCCGAGATGACCGGGATCGATCGCGATTTTCACCCCGCCGAGCGGCTTCGCGGGATCGCTGCCGCGCGGGATTTCCGCGAGGCTTCGCCAGTAACGCGGGATCGCTTTTGCGGTGGTGTCGTCTTGCGCAAAACGCAGCGTGAACGTGTCGCCGGGCGCGAGATTTTTCCGGATGACGGCGGCGTCTTCGCCGACTTCGATCAGCCCCGCGGCGGCCTCCTGCGGCGCGTAGATATTTTCCAGGAGGCGCGTGAATTCGGCGCGCGTGATCGTTTCCTGATACGCCTCCAGTTCGCGCCAGTCGGGCACGGGCGCGAGTGAACTGAGCCGTTGCGCGTGCGCCACGCCGACGAGGCAGAAGAGCGCGAAGAGGAAGAGGCGGCGCA
>JANLQB010000470.1:0-16126 GCA_031367565.1 Verrucomicrobiota bacterium | reverse complement strand
ATCGGGAATGTGAAGCCGGTGATGGGCGAGGTCACGGACCCGAAGCTGCCGGCGGAGTCGTGCGACACGATGATCATGGTCGATGTGTACCATGAGTTCGATCAGCCGTATGAGATGATCGGGAACATGGTGAAGGCGCTGAAACGCGGCGGGCGCATCGTCTTCGTGGAATTTCGGAAGGAGGACGCGAACGTGCCGATCAAGGAAGTCCACAAGATGAGCGAGGCGCAGGTGAAGAAGGAGATGTCGCTCCATTCGCTGGAATGGGTGGAGACGATTGGCGTTTTGCCGATGCAACACATCATTGTTTTTCGGAAGAAATGAGCGGCGCGAATCGAGTGGTCTATGTTTGGCGGAAGCTCGCGAGTGCGAAGTGGGAGGATGCCTGGGTGGAGCGGTTGACGGGGTTTGCGGATCGGCTGGCGGTGACTCAGCCGGCGAAGGCGAAGCTGCTGCGGATCGAGATTTTCCAATTGAAGAAAACGGAAGCGGAGAAGGTGCGGCGGATGTTTGGCGGGACGGTCTCCGTGCAGAAAAAGATCGTGCCGGCAGCGCTGGCGAAACCGCGCGCGCCGATCGTGGTGCGCGGGAAGTTGGCGGTGATTTCCGCGGAGCGAGAGCGCGCGGCTGCTAAGGGCGGCGTGCCGGTGCTGCTGATTCCGGCGGGGATGGCTTTTGGCACCGGCGAGCATGCGACGACTTCGACCTGTCTGCGACTCCTCGCGGATGTGGCGGATGAACTCGCGGGCACGAAATGGGAGATGCTCGATCTTGGATGCGGCAGCGGGATTCTCGCACTCGCTGCGCGCGTGCTCGGGGCGCGCAAATGCCTGGGCGCGGACTTCGATCCGCATGCGGTGCGCACAGCGAAGGAGAACGCACAGATCAATGCGGTGAGCGGCGCGACGATGAAGAAGCTGGATGTGCGCGAGTGGACGCCAGAGCGGACTTGGGAAGTCGTGGCGGCGAATATTTTCAGCGGACTTTTAATCGAAGTCGCGCCGAAGCTGGCGGCGGCGACGGCGACGGGCGGCAGCCTGATTTTTTCGGGCATCTTGCGCACGCAAGAGGCGGAGGTGCTCGCCGCATTTCGGCGCGTGGGCTTTCGGATCGAGCGTGCGGTGCGGAAAGGGAAGTGGATCGCGGGATTGGCGCGGAAGTAACCAACTCCGGGAAGCGCACCCGGCGCTCCCCGGAGTCCAAAGTCGCGGCGGCTAAAAATCCGCGCGCACGCCGAAGAGCACGCCGCGACCGGGGAGCGGCGCGATGTCTTTTAAGAACGAGGTGTGCAGGCGCGCTTCGGCGTCGGTGAGGTTGGTGCCTTTCACGTAGAAATCGAGGAGCGCGGGGCCGACGGGGACGCGGTAGCTGAGGCTCGCGTTCAGCAGGAAATAGCTGTCGGTCGGCAACTCGAATTCGGCGATGCGGTTTTGGCGGGCAGCGTAGATGCCTTCGATCCGGGCGGCGATGCTCCCGCGCGAGTAGTTCAGCGCGGCTTGCACGCGGAAGGGTGGGATTCGTGGGAGCGAGCCGCCGTCTCGGATTTCGGTGCGCACGTAGTCGGCTTTGAGATCGAGATCGAGCGTCTGCGGAGGGCGCGCGATGGGCGTCGCTGCGGTTTTGCCGTCCTCGCTCGTGGTGGCGATTTCGGGCGTGACCGGCTGGAGGATGTGGAAGGTCACTTCGCCTTCGCCGCCGTAGTAACTGGCCTCGACGGGGTCGTAGAGAAAGACGGGCAGATCGTCTTCGGTCGCGCCGTTTGGCGTGAGCGCGATGTAGTCGGTGAAGCGATTGTAGAAAAGACTAACAGAGCCGGTGACGCGACCGAGCCGTTTGCGCAGCGACAGATCGAGGCTGATCGACTTTTCCAAACCGAGGTCCGCATTCCCGATCTCAAACGAGCCGGTGCCGACGTGCGGGCCATTGGCGAACAGCTCGACGTACGTGGGCGGGCGCTCGGTGTAAGCGAGGGAAAGTGCGACGGCGTATTCATCGACCGGCGTCCACACGATGCCTGCGGAGCCGCTGATGCTGTCGGACTCGACATTGCGCGCCGGACCGAAGGCGAGGCCTCCCGTCGAGTCGTTCGACTGGTGATCGGAGCGCGCTCCGAATTGGAAACGCACTTTGTCGAACGCGATTTCCTCGAAGACGAAACCCGAGTGAATCGTGGTCAAGGTCGGCGGCAGGAAGGCTTCTTCGCCGACAGCGGAAAATTCGCTGCGCTGGATTTGGTAGCCGATGGAACCTTCGAGCAGCCCGAGCTTGTGATGCACGATTTCGACGCGCCCATCGTAGCCTTCGATTTCGAACAGCGTGCCGGGCAGCGGGCCTTCGAACTCGGTATGATCGTAGTTCGAATAGGCGAATTTGTAGTTGATCGTCTTGATGCCGGCGAACGGCTCGAAGAACGCACCGCGCGCGTCGAAGCGGCGCTGCGCCATGTCGATGTGGACCTCGCGCTCGGCCACCGTGCCGTAGTTCGAGTTCACGCCCGTGTAGCTCGCGCCGATGAAGCCACCTTCCCAAAGATACGAACCGCCGACCGCCGCGCCCTCGCTGTTCACGTAGCTGTTCGGCAGTGTGCCGCGCGCTTCGTTTTCCTCCGGCGCGATGTGGCGGAGACGTTCGCTGCGCGCGAAGCCGGGGATGGCCACGTCCTGCGTCTCGCGCTGGAAGCCGTCGAGGTGAAAGACGATCGGGCCGAGGCCGAAGTTCAGCGAACCCGCTTCGGAAATCTCGTCATCGACCGTCCCGAAACGCCCGCTGAACCGGCCTTCCACCGGCTTCCCGAGCCGCTCCGTGGGGATGCGCCCGTCGATCACGTTCACCACGCCGCCGACGGAGTTCGGTCCGTAGAGCAACGTCGCCGGACCGCGCACGACTTCGATGGTTTCGATGCTCAGCGGATCGGACGTGACCTGGTGATCCGGGCTGACGTTGGCGACATCGAGCATGTTCACGCCATTGCTCAGCACGCGAATGCGGTCGTCGCCGAGCCCGCGGATGATCGGTCGGCTCGCGCCCGGTCCGAAGTAAGTCGAGCTGATGCCCGGTTCGTGGCTCAGCGTTTCGCCGACGGTGGTTTCGAGTCGGAGTTTGAGGTTGTCGCCACTTAGAAAAGTGACGGGCTGCGCCTGCTCGAAGAGCGTGTGCAGAAAGGGGCTGGCAGTGATGACCACCGCATCGAGCGGGGCGGTGGAATCGGAAACGGGGGCGGCGGATGCGACGCTGCTGATGAGCAAAATAAGGAATGATTTTTTCACAAGAATTCTCGAACACGGTGAAAGGAAATAGACGCGCGCACGCTCACCGGACGGCGCAGGCGCGAGGGTTGTTTTTGGTTTGGGGATTGAGAGAGCCGAGTGGCTCTCAGGCGCGCCGAGGGGGCGCGTGTTCGAGAATCCTGAAACTGAGAAAGAGAGAATCCGCCGCGCGCGATTCGCCGGGCGGTGCGGCCTCGCAAAGCGTGGCGATGAAACTCGCGAGCGCCTGCGCGGGAGCCGCGTCATCGCACGCCCCGGCATGCAGCGCGGTCGCGAGACATTCGTGATGTTTGCCGCCGTCCTCGTGATGCAACCGCTCATGCAATTCCGGCGAAGCCGCGAGCACGAAGGCCAGCACGAAGCCCGCAAGCGTCGCGCCGATCAGCGCGAGGCGAAACATTCCTGCATGGCGGATGGTTTTGAACATCGGCGCGCAGCTAATGGGCGCCCGCGGCGACGGCCAAGGCATTTCAATCCCCTTGTTTTCACCAAACGACGGGCGAAAACTCTCCATGAGTCTGCAATCCCTCCGCGCTCCATGAACCATCGCATCGCATTCCGCCTCCTCGCCGCCGTCCTCGCCTGCACCGCCACGTTGCGCGCGCAGTTCGTCAATTTCGAAGCGCACCAGACGCGCCCGATCTGCCTCTCGCCGGACGGCACGCGGCTCTTCGCGGTGAATACTCCCGATGGGCGGCTCTCCGTTTTCGACGTTTCCAATCCCGCGAATCCGACGCCCGTGCTCATTCGCGAAATCCCCGTCGGCCTCGAACCGGTGTCCGTGAACGCGATCTCGAATGAAGAAGCGTGGGTCGTGAATGAAGTGTCCGACTCGGTCAGCATCGTGTCGGTCAGCAGCGGCACCGTCACCGACACGCTCCCGTGCAAGGATGAGCCTGCCGACGTGGTCTTCACCGCAGGCCGCGCCTGGGTGACGTGCTCGCGCAACAACACCCTGCGCGCCTTCGACCTGACCTCGCACGCCGAGGTCGCGAACATCGCGCTGCAAGGGCTCAACCCGCGCTCGCTCGCCGTGAGCCTCGACGGCACGAAGGTCTATGCCGCGTTCGTCTTCTCGGGAAATCGCACCACGCTCCTGCCCCCGACTCTCGCCCCCGCACCACCACCGCCGACCAACGCCGCGCTGCCCGCACCGCCGCAGGTCAGCCTCATCGTGTCCGCCGACGACGCGCGGCTCGCGCCGAAGCCGAACATGCCGGACAACGATGTCGTGATCGTCGATGCCGCGCTCGGCACGGTGCTGGGTTATTTCAAAGGCGTCGGCACGGTGAACTTCGCGGTCGCGGTCCGACCCGTGAGCGGCGACCTCTGGGTGGCGAATACCGAGGCGCGGAATCTCGTGCGCTTCGAGCCGCAGGTGAAAGGGCACATCGTCGATCACCGCATCACGAAAGTGGTCCCTACCGCGCTGCCAACGGTCACGCCGTTCGATCTAAATCCCGGCATCGACTACAACCTTTTCCCAAACAACGCCGCGAAACTCACCGCGCTCGCGCAACCGACGGCGATTGCCTTCGAGTCGAACGGGCTCGCGTTTTGGGTCGCCGCTTTTGGCAGCGATCGCGTGGCGAAAGTGGACGCCGCCACGGGCGCGGTTTTGACCCGAATCGAGACCGGCCCGACGAGCGGCGCGGCGGCCGATCCCGCGCACAAACGCGGCCCGCGTGGCCTCGCACTGCAAAGCGCGACGGGCCGGCTTTACGCGCTGAATCGCATCTCGAACACGATCACCGTCATCAACACGAGCGCGTCCGTTTTCGTCACCGAAATCCCCACCGGCAGCTTCGATCCTACGCCGGCCGTCGTGCGCAACGGACGCGGTTTCCTCTACGACGCGCGGCTCTCGGGAAATGGAACGCAATCCTGCGCCGTCTGCCACATCGACAGCGATCGCGATGAACTCGCGTGGGACCTCGGCGATCCCGCCGGCTCGATGAGCACCGTCACGCAACCGAACCCGCTCGGGGGCGCACCGCAGAGTTTCCAGATGCATCCGATGAAAGGCCCGATGGCCACGCAAACCCTGCGCGGCATCAGCGGCACCGACCCGCTCCACTGGCGCGGCGACAAGGCCGACTTCACGCAATTCAACGGAGCCTTCGCCTCGCTCCTCGGCGGCACGGAACTCAGCGCCGCCGACATGAACGCGTATCGCGATTTCATCAGCACCATCGCGCTGCAACCGAATCCGAATCAGAACCTCAACCGCACCATGCCCACGAGCGTCGTGCTCGACGACGGCAGCACCGGCAATCCGAACACGGGCCGCACGACTTTTCTCAACGACCAGTATCAACCGCTCCTGCGCTGCAACACCTGCCACGCGCTGCCGACTGGCACAAACCGCCTGCTCATTCCCGCCGCCGCGCTTCAGGAGAGTCAGGATTTCAAAGTGCCGCACCTGCGCAATGCCTACCAAAAGCGATTCTTCGTGCGCAGCGCGACGGCAGTTTCGCTCAGCGGTTTTGGTCTCACTCACGATGGCCTCGATCCCGATCTCTTCACTTTTCTCTCGCGCCCGGTCTTCGGCACTTTCGCTTCTGACACCACGCGCAAGCGCAACCTCAGTGCCTTCGTGCTCTGCATCGATACCGGCACCGCGCCCGCCACTGGCTACGCTCGCAGCGTTCGCGCGACGACGCTCGCGAGTGCGGGAACGGACTGGACGACGCTCGAAGCGCAGGCGCTCAACGGCAACATCGACTTCGTGCTGCGCGGCCTTTTCAACGGGAAGCGCCACGGCTTTCTCTACCGGTCCGAGACGAATGACTACATGAGCGACCAGACCGGCCTCGGCCCGTTCACACGCGCGGATTTGCAAAATGCGATCTCGGCGGGAACGGCCACGCTCACCCTGATCGGCGTGCCGCCCGGCGATGGGGTGCGCTCCGCGATCGACCGCGACGGGAATGGAATCGCCGACGCCAGCGAGCCGCTCCCCGGCCTCGCGATCACGCGTCCCGTCGGCGCGACGCAGCTCGCGTGGCCCGCCGCGAAACCCGCGCTCGTGCTAGAATTCACCGACTCCCTCACGCCGCCAAACTGGCAGCCCATCACCGCGCCGCGCTCGATCAGTGGCGGCGCGGTACTGGTGCCGGATGCCAGCGCGGGCGCGCAGCGTTTTTACCGGCTGCGCGAGCCATGACGCGCATCGCAAAGCTGGCAAACGTCCGCGTGCCGCTTAACGTGCCGCGATGCGCTTTCCGCCGCCCGCACGCTACTTCGCACCGATCCTCGTGCTCGTGTTCGGGCTGGCGATCATCTGGTTCGATTACGAACTGAATCTCTTCAACGATCTCCATCGTCACCTTTCCGATGTGAAAGAGCACGCGAACGCGACGGGCACGCGGCTGGCGAAATTGAGCGCGCAGCTTTTGCCCCAAGGCGGAACGCAATTGCTGGAGAGCGATCTCATCGCGTCGGTCGATGCACCGTCGCTCGAACTCGCCGCCGTGGTGGATGCCGATGGGCGGGTGCTCGCGGCGTCCGACCGCGCGCTCGCGGGTCGCAATGCAGCGGAGACTTCGCTCGCGCAGGCGTGGCGGCTGGCGCGCAGGGGCTCGGGCGAATCGGTGCTGAATTCCGAGGACAAGGCGCGGCTGAACGGCGCGTATCCCATCGCGCACCAAGGCGCGTGGGCGCTCGTCGTGTATGATCGCGCGGAAGCGATTGCGAGTGCGCGGGCGGATGCGCGCGGGCAGCTCCGCTGGATCGGGTCGGCGATCGGGCTGCTGTGCCTCACGCTTTGGGCGGCGCTGCATTTTGGATTTGCGGAGCGGATCGCGCGGCTCACGCGCGGGGTGCGCGGCTTCGGCGCGGGGGAAAGCGCGGTCATTCAGCCAATCCGCGGCGGGGATGAAGTGGCGGAGCTTTCGGGGGCGTTCGCGGCGATGGCGGCGCGCGTGAAAGCGCACGAGGCCGAGCGCGCGACGCTGGAACGCGAAGTCCTCGAAGCTTCCGAAAGCGAGCGACGGCGGATCGGGCATGAGCTGCATGATGGCCTCGGCCAGCGGCTCACCGCAGCGTCGCTTGCGACGAATGCGCTCGCGTCCGCGTTGCAGACGAGCGCTTCGGCGGACGCGCCGCGCGCGGAAGACATCGCGCGCCAGATCCGCGAAGCCATCGGCGAGACGCGCGCGCTTTCCCACGGCCTCGCGCCGGTCGGCGTGGAAGCGGGCGGACTCATGAATGCGCTCGCGACGCTCGCCGAAATGGCGAAACGCAGTGGAAACGTGCGCGCGATTTTCGAGTGCCCCGAACCAGTCGCGGTGCCTGACACGGAGCAGGCCACGCATCTTTTTCGCATCGCGCAGGAGGCAGTGAATAATGCGCTGAAGCACGCCGCGCCGGGCGAGATTCGCATCGGTCTGGCGCAGCGGGAAAAGTCGCTCGTGCTCGAAATCGAAGATGACGGAGATGGCCTGCCCGAGCGGCTGCCGGCGGGTGGTGGCATCGGCTTGCGCGTGATGCGGCATCGCGCGGGTTTGCTCGGCGGCTCGCTGGAAATTATCCCTTCAACCGCCGGCGGCACGCTCATCCGATGCCGATGCTCGCTGGTTTCCGCCGCCGATTGACCATGCCAAAATCCCGCATCCTTCTCGTGGACGATCATCCCGTGGTGCTCGGCGGTTACAAGCTGATGCTCGACGCGCAACCCGACCTCGCCGTGTGCGCCACCGCCTCGAGCACCGCCGAGGCGCTGGCTGCGGTCGAGCGTGAGTTACCCGATCTCGTCATCACCGATCTCACGATGCCGGGTCGCGGCGGGCTCGATCTGATCAAGGATCTCGCGGCCCTGCACGCCGCCTTGAAGGTGCTCGTCATCTCCATGCACGACGAAATGCTGTTCGCCGAACGCGCGCTCAAGGCCGGCGCGAAAGGGTATCTGATGAAGGAAAGCGACAACGCCACGATGCTCGCCGCCGTGCGCCAAGTGCTCGCGGGCGGCATCTACGTCAGCCCGAAACTCGCCGCGCGCGTGCTCGGCGCATTTGCCACGCAGCGTCCGCGGGGTTCGGAAGTTTCACCACTGGAAAAGCTGAGCGACCGGGAATTCGAGGTCTTCCGCCTTTTCGGCGAAGGCCGCACCGCGAAGGAAATCGCCGCGAAGCTGAATCTCAGTCCGAAGACGGTTTCGGTGCATCGCGATCACATCAAGGAGAAGATGAATTTCGCCACCAGCGCGGAGATGATCCGGCAGGCGGTGCGCTGGGTGGAGACGACATAGGCGCTGCGCCTATCGACGAACGGGCGCGCGACCAATGACGCGCCAGGCAGCGGCGTGAAACAGTCCCTCATGCAAACGCCCTCAATTCTCCGCAACTTCAGCCGTCGCATCGCCGCTCCCACCCCGCCGCGCATCCTCGTCGTCGATGATGATGACGACTGGCGCGCGGCCCACGCGGCGCTTCTCCGCGCCGAAGGTTATGAGGTCGAAATGGCCGGCGACGGCGAGCAGGCGCTCGTCATGCTCGCGTTCCGCCCGTTCGACTTGCTCATCACAGACTGGCAAATGCCGCGACTCGACGGTGCGAGCCTTATCCACTGGCTGCGCGCGACGGAAAGCACGCTCCCCATCGTCATGATCACCGGCTCCGACGCGGTGTCCGAGCTACCGGCATCCGTTCACAATGAAGTCATCGCCATCCTTCCAAAACCCTCGCCACCCGGACGGCTGGCGGCGCTCGTGAAAAGCCTACTCCCGATCGAGCCTCCGCACGATGCGGCAGCGTCGATGTCCTATGCTTTTTAAGAAAACCAAACACGCAAAGATATGAAAACATCCCTGCAACATCGAATCCACGCCGGCATCGAACCGATGGTCGCCATTATCCTCGGGGTCATCGCGCTGGGTAGCGGCATTCTGTTTTGGGAATGGCACAGCTCACATCCGGGAAAGGAAAAACACGACGGCGGCGGAGTCTCCGCGCATCACCATCATCAAGGCAAAAGCCACCACACGGCGGCGGCCGGTTAGGTCTGCGCCATTTTAGGAGCGGAAAATCCGTTCCCCGTCTGAAATGAACCTGCTAGCCTTTTCCGCATGAACACTCCCAACCAAGTCTGGCTCTGCGCGCTCGCCCTTCTGACAACCGCACTGCGGGCCGCAGAGCCAGTAACTCGGCCTTGGAACGAGTACCGCACGATCATGTGGATCGGCGACACGGCTTACCATAAACCGGAGAAACTCCCGCTCTTTTTCCAGCGACTTCGCGAGATGGGCATCAATACAGGCATGGCGGCGGGCGATGCGGATGCACAGCCGTTGCTCGATGCGAAGATGCCTTACTACGTCGAGAACATCGTCAACAAGGGGCTGTGCCTGAAGTGGAATTCCAAGGTGAGCGATTGGGGCAAAATGGTGACGGCATGGAAGACGCCGCGCGACGAAGCGGGGCTCGTGCGCGACTACAGCTTCGACGACCCGCAGTGGCGCGAGTGGGCACGCAGCACGATGAAATCCGCCGTTCGCAAACACGCCGCGAATCATCCCCTCGCCTACGACATCCGCGATGAACTCTCGACGACGATTTCCGCGAACCCTTTCGACTACGACTTCTCGCCGACCGCGCTCGCGGGTTTTCGCGACTGGCTCAAAACCCAATACGCCGACCTCGCCGCGCTAAACGCCGAGTGGGATACGCACTTTGCAAAATGGGAGGACGTAAAGCCATTCACCACCGATCAAATCAAGAACCGCATGGCTGGCGGCGAAGCGGACGCGCTCGGTTTCCCGCGCGGCAAGCCCGATTGGCAGGCGGTGCAGCAGACCCAATTCGATCCCGTCGAAGCGAGAAAGAATCCGGCGCGATGGAATTTCGCGCCGTGGTGCGATCACCGCACTTACATGGATGTCTCCCTCGCGCGCACCCTTGGCGATCTACGCGAAACCGCACGGGCGCTTGATCCGCAGACGCCCGTGGGAATCGAAGGCACGCAAATGGCCAGCGCGTTCGGCGGCTACGATCTCTGGCGGCTTTCGCAAGTGCTCGACTGGGTCGAGCCATATGATGTCGGAAACGCCCGGGAAATTTGGGGTTCGTTCATGCCCGGAAAAACGTTCCTCACCACCGTCGGCGAGCAGGATGCCATGGCCGCCCGCCGCCGACTCTGGCATTTGCTTTTGGAAGGCGACAAAGGCTGCATCATCTGGTGGAGCGAAGATTGCCTCGACTGGAAGAGCGACGACTACGCACTCACCCCACGCGCCAAAGCCCTCGCCCCCGTGCTCGCCGAAATGCAATCACCGCTCGCGCGAATTTTCCTGCGAGCCGAGCGCGAATACGATCCCATCGCGATCCATTATTCGCAGCCCAGCATTCAGGTCGATTGGCTCCTTGAATCGGCCGAAGACGGTTCGACTTGGCTGCGCCGATTTTCCAGCTACGAAGCTGAGCACAACAAGATGGCGAAGCGACGGCAGGGCTGGATGAAACTGCTGGGAGACGCGGGGTATTCGCCCCGTTTCGTTTCTTCTGCTCAAATTGAAAACCGGAGTTTGGACCACGCTCGGGTGCTGATCCTGCCCGAGTGCATCTCCTTATCGGAGAAAGAGAGCGAGGTGATCGGTCGCTTCCTTGCCAACGAGGACGGCCAACGCGTAGTCGCGGGCAGCGGATACACCGGCACTTTCGATCCGCATGGCAAACTTCGCATGAAGTCACTGCCTGTCGGAATATCAACGATCGAAGTTTCTTCTTCGATGTGGGCCGTTAATCCAAAAATGAAGACCACAAACAGCCGCGACATTGGCCAATATCCCGCGACCAGAACTCTGGAAGCCGACGATGTTTTGGAAAGCATCTCCAAAGCCCTACCGGCGTCGGTCCAAGTCCCCCGCGAACTCGGCGTAGCAACCCGCCGCTATCGTTTGGGAGCATCAAAGCTCCTTGCCTTTGAGCGCAACATCGTCTGGCAGATGAGCGAAGACTTAAAACAAAGCGGCGGAAACGAAGCTCTCGAAAAGCGCATCACCTTTGATGCTAAGCTCGCCTCGAAATCACACGTCTATGACTTGCGCAGCCGCAAATATCTCGGCTTCGTTGACCGTCTCTCGATCACTCTCGATCCGTGGCAGCCATCGCTCTACGCGTTGACCAGGGAAAAGCTGCCGGAAGGCAATTGCGTCACCCAACTTGACGGACTGTCGGGTGCTTCACCAATTCTTAACCCACCGGCGGCGAACTGAATTCAATCCTTCCGCCGAATCTTTGGTGATATTTCCGCCGGTGGACCAAAGATCATACGTGGAGTTAAAGCCGCCACTCTTTAAACGCCGGGCGCGCGGGTTTTTCTCCAACTGAACGCGATAGAACTCTTCAGAGGCAGCACCATTTGTCGAATACCCATAGCAGTTCCCAAATGGATCTTGGATATATTCCACCCGCCCCTTTCCATCCTTCTTCAACTGCGTCCTCGTAAATTCATAGTAAGCCTTCTCCTTCGGGTCACCGTTCGAATTTTCCTCCCCACTGAGCGCCTTGTAGAGAATGAGGCATGCTTTCTTATACTTATCAGCGAGGGGATCGCCATCGATCGTGGGGCACAATGAATCTGTGTCAGTCTGAAATACCTCCTTGTCACTAACATCGCGGGGATACTCACCCATATCCGCATTGTAGCCTTCGCATGCAGTACCCATGGTTCTGATCTCGCCTTCCGCGCGTAGCATTGCTGATTTTTTTTGCGCAAAACCATTCACGCTCACGACAAGGGAAGCGAGGACCGCAATCACGGCCATCACCGTCAGCATTTCGATCAAAGTAAAGGCGGCGTTGGCGGCGCGTTTCATAAACTTGGAATTATGGGGCTGTGGTGCGGACGATCCGGTAAAACTTTTTTGCCGAAAGGGGATTGATATCAGTCCACTTTCCGCTCGCATCACCGACTAGCGCCCCGTTCGTGTAAGACTGACTGTAGGCAGTCGCATCGGTCCACGTGACTAGATCAGACGAAGTCTGAACTTTGTGCTTCATGCCTCGAAGAGCTTTCCAAGAAATGCGCACGTTGTTGTTGGGAAGCTGCGTGATTTGCGGCACCGTTGCTTCGGATTGAATCGCGCCGGTCCAGTATTTCTCCGCCAGCGCAAATGCCGATTTGCCGACTTGCACGCCTAAAATGCGGCCCGCGAAATCATCCTCAAATGGATGAATACCCCCCCAACGGCGGGACTGACCCGCTTGGTCCGCACCATCGAAATAAGTGTTCCACTGAAGATCTACAGAAGCACTCGGCCCCAGATCGATCTGCATGGAATTGGCGGGTATGGTCCGATGGTGTAAGCCGCCCGGAAATGATGGACTGCCAGTCAGCAGGGTAAGAGCCTCAGCCGCCGCACGGGAGAAAGTGCTGTGCCCGGACATGTAGCCGGGAAACGCCGGTGTGTTGAAAGTCTTGCGTTGAAAGGGCAGCCAGTCCTTTGCCAGCATCCAGCGTATCGAATTCTGGGTAGTGGCGGCGACAGGCGGCAATTGCGCTGGGGCAAGAGTGCGCCCTTCACCTGGGTAGGAATAGACCGCGATTTCGCCAACGTGAAATGAACCGTCATCGTAAGCATTGGTCATCAAATCCCAAACCAACGCATGTTTTCCGCCCGGAGCCGAACTCTCATCGGTAATGACTTCGACGACCCCTGCTTCGAGGGGCAATCCTTGCGGATGATAGGATGGGCCAGCCGGATCCGTGGATTGGCCCATAGTGCCCATATAGCGGATCATCGTGATGGGACGCGTTCCATTGTAGTAGCGTTTGTTTGACCAGCAGACACAAGCCGCATCATGCACGGCACCCGCCAGAGAAAAGTAGGTTTTAATATCCCACTCAAGGTCATTCACTGTATTACCTGTGCCCCGAATTTTCTTCACCACAAGCGGATCATCCGAGACTTCGTTCGCCAGCACATGCCAGTGACCGGGCGGCGTTTCGGAATTCGGACCATCCGCCCAGAACTCGGCAATCACGCGCGCAAAATCACCGCGTTTCACGAGATTTGAGGCATAAGGAGTATTTGTGATGGGATTGACCGGGTGCCCGGCCCCCGCATCACTTCCAAGCGGGTTATTCCCGAAAGCCCCGGGCGAAATGTCGATCAACGTATTGTCATTCAGCTTCGCGCTTTTTTGAAGCACATCCATGGCTCCCGCTTTGTAGCCGGCGTCGGTTGCGCTGGGGTTTCCGGGCGTGCTGAGACGCGATGGTCCACCGAGGTCGAGCCAAGGTTTTAGCGGATCGTTGCGCGTGAGACTGAAAGGAGTAGTCGCAAGAGATTGCACGCCGGCGAAAGCCTGGATGCCACCCGGAGTCGGGATGCCATTCTGGGACACGCTGGTGGAGAAAGCGAGCGGTTGCCAGAAATTCGGATCGGTATCCGCTGAATAGTTTTGAGCGGTATTGGCGATGAGCGGCACGCCGACCCCGATGGGCATATTTGCCTGACTGCGAAATTCAAGATTGTTACCCAGAACGCTCATGGCCCGCGCGGGTAGCATATTGGGATTTGTCGCTGAGTTGTAAGCCTGCGGATAGGCACCGTAGTCAGTTGTAGAGAAACCATCACTAGCGCCCCAAGTTAAGATGGCCTGTCCGATGCGCTTCCCAAGTTCAGACGGGGTAGTGCTTCCGGTAAGGCCACCTTCAGCCGCGGAAACACTATATCCGAGCGCGGTCATCTTTGCCCTCAGATTAGCCTCTGTAGTTGCAGCTCCGGCGGGAGTCGGGGTCGCGGTGACGAAACGTGCGCGCAATACACGATAGGCAGCATAGCTGATGGCTTCACGCCGGGCGGCTTCGATTGCGGCGGACCCCGTAGGCAGCGACGCGATTTTCTCGTTGTAAATATAACCCACCGCAACTGGGTCGTAAGCAGCCCACGCATCATACATTGCCGTCGCAACATGATGCAGGTTTCGCGCGTGAGCTGGCGGATTCGGAAGGTTGATGCGGATGGCAGCGAGGGTTTGCTCGTTCCATTCGCGGGCTGCCGATTGCACGGCTTGCGCGATGGGTGAGACGGCGATTACTAACGCGACGGAGAGGAGGGCTACTCGGAGCAGCGAGAGACTGGTGCGCGACATAGATGGATGTTTTGGGGGTTGAATTCGACTGGACTGTAAGGCTGAGGATGTAAGCCAGAGGCGTTAAGTAACGCTTGCACAATGCCTGTGCCCACGGATGTCGTCCCCCCAATTTCCGCAAGGCGGCCCGTAAGCGGGGCGAAGCGGATAAAATTGCGGTTTTAGAAGCGAAACTCGCGCATCACGCCGCACCATTTCCCCAGCGCACGCTGTTCTGGGCTCAGCCCATTCCAGCCGTGGTAGGTGAAATTTCCGATGATGCCGAACAGCAAAAAGTCGGAATAAACGGGGGAGTCTCCGAAGAGAAACGGTGAGTGGAGAAGTGTCGTCTCGAAACGCGCGAGCAGCGCATCGGCTTGCGCGCGGATCGCGGGCTCGGCGCGCTGCCATTGCTCGATGCAGCCGCGTCCGAATTTACGTTCCTTGTGCCGGAGGGTCATCCCGCGACCGATGGGATCGGAGATGGCGGGGACGTAGTGGATGTCGGCGAGTTTGAAGGTGAGCGACTCGACTTCGTTTTCGAGGAAGTCGATGACGATGGCTTGCAAGCCGTCGAGCGCGAGCGGGAATAGTGCGCCGTGAGCGAAGGTCGTGTCCACGTAACGCGCGACGTCCTGAGAGTCGGTGCGGGTTTCGTAAATGATGCGCTCGTCGTGCAAGAGCACGGGCACGGAGTAGTAGGCACCGTCGGTGAGTCGGAGAAGTTCACTGCGATCCCAGTTGGGGATTTCGCGGCGCGAAAACTCGACGCCGCACGCGGTGAACGCCTGCGCGATGGGGATGCAAAACGGGCTATGGGCGAGTTCGTAAAGGGTGACGCTCATGGGCCGAAATTACGAAAGTTGCGGCGGTTGCCAAGGCTCGCTCGTCCCGAGGCTTGCGGTCTTGGAAAAAATCGCGCCGAGCTGGTGGGCGAACGTTTCCGCGCTCAGCGTCGCGCCCCGCTCACGTTCCACGCTCGTCATTTCCACCCCCGCGATGCCGCATGGCGTGATCTGGCCGAATGGCGCGAGGTCGCCGCACACATTCAGCGCGAA
The DNA here is from genome assembly GCA_031367565.1 of Verrucomicrobiota bacterium. Taxonomy (GTDB): domain Bacteria; phylum Verrucomicrobiota; class Verrucomicrobiia; order Chthoniobacterales; family Chthoniobacteraceae; genus JANLQB01. Next base: position 730 of record JANLQB010000470.1, on the reverse strand, counting down.
TCCGTGCATCGTGATCCAGCGCCGGACCCCGACGCCGATTGACGCGATCTTTTTTTCACCGACCCAAACGCCGGTGAGCCCCTCGCGCCGCCCGCCCGCGACGCCAAAGTCCGCGAGCGCGACGATGAGCAATTCCTCCAGCGCACGTAGGTAGCGGTGCAAATCCTGGCCGCGCGGTTTCAGATCGAGAATCGGATAACCGACGAGCTGTCCGGGGCCGTGATAGGTCGCCTGCCCGCCGCGATTGATCTGCACGACCGGATGCGGAAGCCGCGTCGCATCGAGGAGGCTCGATTGATCCGGCGTCCGCCCGATCGTGTAAACCGGCTCGTGTTCCAGCAGCAGCAGTTCGTCCTCCGTCGCAGCGTCCGCGATCTTGCGCGCGACGATTTCCTCCTGAAGCGCGAACGCCTCCTCAAACCGCACACGCCCCAGCCACCGCACGATCATATCTGCTCCATCGGATTCAGCCCGCGCCCGGCTGCTTCCGCAGTTTGGAAATGCGTGAGCCCGATCGCCATCGCGTCGGCCGCATCTGCCGACGGAGTTTCCGTCAGCCCGAGCAGCGCCCTCACCATAAAGCCCACCTGCCCCTTGTCCGCGCCGCCGCGCCCGACCACCGACTGTTTCACGCGCCGCGGCGCGTATTCATAAATCGGCAACCCACGCCCCGCCGCCGCCAGCAGCGCCGCCCCGCGTGCCGAGCCCAGCGTGATCGCCGTCCGAAAAC